>JAZRXQ010000177.1:0-17793 GCA_045600305.1 Lachnospiraceae bacterium | reverse complement strand
GGACAACAGCATATATATCAAGGAGTTCAAGGAACATTTTGTATCAGATTCTATAGCGGATATAGACTATTCCTTTGAAATAGAAGGAGTAAGTGAGCCTCTTGGTGTGAGAATCCATAGAGGGACTATAGATGTAAGCTTTGGAGAGATGACTAGGATGGATGTGATTATCAAGCTGTCTACAGCGGTGCTTGATAAGATTGTTGGAGGACATATGACCTTCCAACGTGCATTTATGGAGGGCTCTCTTAGTGCGCAGGGCGACTTTGTAGTTTTCAGAAGGTTGGACGAATTCTTTAAATTTATAGAAGATTAGGGATTAATCCCGATGATAAAAAGGAGTACACGATGAACGATTGTATATTTTGTAAGCTGGCAAATGGAATTATACCTACCAATAGCTTTTATGAGGACGAGGATTTTAAGGTTATACTAGATGCAAGCCCTGCGACAAGGGGACACGCACTTATATTACCCAAGCAGCACGCTGACAATCTATATGAGTTAGATGATGCGACAGCTGCTAAGGTATTACCTCTTGCTAAAAAGCTTGCTACAGAGATGAAGGATAAGCTTAATGCGGATGGAATCAATGTGGTTCAGAACAATGGAGAGGCAGCAGGTCAGACAGTTATGCATTTCCACATGCACCTCATCCCTAGATATGCTAACGATCCAGAAAATGATAAGATTTTAGGCTGGTCTCACCTCAGTCCTACGGACGAGGAATTTGCAGAGCTAGTTGATACATTAAAATAATAAAAACCCACGCTTGAGCGTGGGCATGTATTAAACTATCTCGTGTATGAGATTCATAATTGTATCTATTGCATTTAACTGACCGCTACCTGACATAGCTTCTATGTAGCGGTCTTTATTATTATAAAGCTCCTCAACAGTATCAATAAGTGATAGGCAATCCACATCCTCTTCCTGAAGTACCATAGAAAAGCCCTGTTTCTCAAAAGAAGCTGCATTTAGAATCTGATCGCCACGGCTAGCAGCCTTAGACAAAGGAATTAAGATGTTGGGCTTGTGAAGTGCCAATATTTCGCATATAGAATTAGCACCTGCTCTTGAAATCAACATGTCCGCACAAGCAAAGAGGTGAGGAAGCTCCTTGGAAATATACTCAAACTGCTTGTAGCCAGGTCTATTCATAAGGGACTCATCAAGATTATTTTTTCCACAAAGATGTACAATTTGGAATTTTTCTAAAAGGGTATCGAGAGCCTCTCTAACCGCATTGTTGATAAAAACGCTACCGATGCTTCCGCCCATAATCATAATAACGGGTAAATTAGAATTGAAGCCTAAAAAGTCAAGACCTGCTTGTTTGTCTCCGCTTAGTAGCTCTTGTCTAATGGGAGAACCTGTAAGAACAGCCTTTCCATCAGGCAAATAAGAAATAGTTTCAGGGAAGTTACAGCAGACCTTTGTGGCGGCAGGAATTGCGAGCTTGTTGGCCAAACCAGGAGTCATATCTGATTCGTGAATGATTACTGGTATGTGACAACGCTTAGCAGCCTGTACAACGGGAACGGATACAAAGCCGCCCTTAGAAAACACAATGTCAGGCTTGATTTCTCTGAGAAGCTTTTTAGCTTGATTGTAGCCTTTTATAACCCTAAAGGGGTCGGATATATTTTTAATATCCAGGTATCTTCGAAGCTTACCAGAGCTGATTCCATGATATTTTATGCCCTCTGCTTCAATTAGCCTCTTTTCTATTCCCTCATATGAGCCGATATACTCAATGTCGAAGTCTGCGGCTTTAAGCTCAGGCAAAAGAGCAATATTAGGTGTTACGTGGCCGGCAGTACCGCCACCTGTTAGAACAATCTTTTTCACGACAAATCTCCTTTTTTGGATGTTAATACTCGTATAGTTTATGGTAAACCACTATACGAATTTGTCAAGAGAAGGGTGAATGTAAAACCTAAATTTGACAAAACGGAAATAATTTGTTATAATCTCGAAATAATTTTGAAACATTTGGGGGTTTCTATGAATTCTTACAGAAAAATACAGGCAATCGCCCTAGGCGTTATAGCCTTGATTCTGGTAGGTGCAATAGTTGCAATCACCATGAATCAGAATCCAGAACAGATAAAGACAGAGGTTGCAGTAGAGTCTAGACCACATTCTATAGGCGTATCTGCGGATCTTGAGGATGCATGGGCATTAATGTTTTCTACAAAAATTGGGGTTGAGAAAACTGCTGAGGAGATGGTTGCGGCAGCTCGTGCTATTAAATCAGACATTGATTTATCAGATGAGGAAGATGATGACATGGATGATGATGACACCGCATTAGATTTGGTTCTTATTGAGAATGAAACTACAGCGACGAGAGATTCTGCGACCCAAAAGAAATGGGCCAAGCGAGTTATGGCAAATGTGAGCGATTATCTCGTTATTAGAAAGAGTGAATCCTCTTCATCAAAGGCACTTGCAAAGATGCTTCCAGACACCGTTGTCACCTTAGTGAAAAAAGGAAAAAGCTGGACTAAGGTAAAATCGGGCGACATAACAGGGTATGTATTTACAAAATACTGTGTATTTGGCAATGATGCATACAATCAGTATAAAAAGAATTGCAAAAAATATGCAGTTGTAAAGTCTGACGTTGAGGCACTCAATGTTAGAGAGACTGCTTCGATAGATGCAGATGTTATAAAAACACTTGCTGCGGGAGAAAAGCTTGAGTATGTAGCTGAGACAGATTTATCTACAGATTGGGTTGCTGTCAAGTGTGATGACAAAACTGGTTACGTGGCGGCGGAATATGTGACTATCAAGAGAAAATGGTCTTCGCCTGTAAAGCCTGAAGACGAAAAGGCAGAGCAAAATGATGACTCGGACAAGTCAGAGGCAGTCAATGAACCCTATGAGGCGACTAAGTCAGAAAAGAAGCTGTTAGCAGCCATAATTCAGTGTGAGGCTGGATATGTCAAGGATTATAAGGGAAAGGTTGCCGTAGGTGCAGTTGTACTTAATAGAGTTCGTGCCAGCAGGTGGCCTAATACAATAAAAGAAGTTATTTATCAAAAAGGGCAGTTTTCACCAGCATCGAGTGGAGCATTGCAAAGAGTACTAGACAAGGGTCTTTCAGTTGCAGACTGTATGGATGCTGCGGAGGATGCGCTTAAAGGCGTTGATCCTACCAATGGTGCACAGAGCTTTACCTACGCCAGCACAGGAAAAAAAGGCGTAGTAATTGGAACAGTAGTATTTTATTAAATAGATAGATTATAAGGGAGAATATGATGAATTTACAGGGTAAGGATTTTCTTAAGCTATTAGATTATTCTACAGAAGAGATTTTATATTTAATAGACCTTGCGGCTGAGCTTAAGGAAAAAAAGAAAAAGGGAATCGCCCACGACGAGCTTAAGGGCAAGAATATAGCACTCATTTTTGAAAAGACCAGTACAAGAACGCGTTGTTCATTTGAGGTTGCAGCGCATGATTTGGGTATGCATGCAACATATCTCGACCCCAAGTCATCGCAGCTTGGCAAGAAGGAGTCTATTGCAGATACGGCTAGAGTCTTAAGCAGAATGTTTGATGGAATAGAGTACAGAGGATACGGGCAGGAGATAGTGGAGACACTTGCAAAATATGCAGATTGTCCTGTATGGAATGGACTTACAAATGAGTTCCACCCTACACAAATGATAGCAGATATGCTTACAATCAAGGAGCACCTTGGCAGATTAAAGGGCGTTAACTTTGTATATATGGGAGATGCTCGATATAACATGGGCAACTCACTTATGGTTACATGTGCAAAGCTTGGAATGAATTTTACTGCCTGCACAGATTCTAAGTATTTTCCGGAGTCAGACCTCGTAGAAACATGTAAAAAGATTGCGGCTGAAAATGGCTGTACTATTACATTATCTGATAATGTTGAGGAAGCTACTAAGGGTGCAGATGTTATCTATACAGATGTATGGGTATCAATGGGCGAGCCTACAGAGGTATGGAAGGAGAGAATAGATGCACTTCTCCCCTATCAGGTAAACAAGAAAGTAATGGATAACGCTGGTCCTCAGGCAATATTTATGCATTGTCTTCCCGCCTACCACGACCTTGGTACAGAGGTAGGTAGAGACGTTCAGGCACAGTTTGGTTTAGAGGAGCTAGAGGTAACAGATGAAGTATTCGAGAGTTCTCAGTCAGTAGTATTTGATGAAGCAGAGAACCGTATGCATTCAATCAAGGCAATCATGTATGCAACTGTCGTTAGATAATCTTAGTATAGAACTTAATAAAAAAACAAAGTGGCTGGGACATTGTCTCAGCTACTATGATATAACGGATTCTACAAGCACAAGGATAGCCTCGTTAGCGGCTGATGGCGCAAGAAATGGAACACTTGTCGTTGCAGATAGGCAGTCAAGTGGCAGAGGTAGAAGAGGAAGGACCTGGGAGACTCCATCAGGTGTATCTATAGCCATGTCGTTCTTATTACGTCCACAGATTAATTCAGAAAATGCACCAGCAATTACTTTAGTGGCGGCAATGGCAGTGGCAAAGGCAATAAAAATGGTAACCGGCTTGGATTCCAAGATAAAATGGCCCAATGATGTAGTTATAGGTGGCAAAAAAATCTGTGGAATACTGACAGAGATGAGTATGGCAGCTACGGGTATAGACTACATTACAGTCGGAATTGGGATAAATGCCAACACCACAGAGTTTCCAACAGAAATAAGTCATATGGCAAGTAGCCTGCTTTTGGAAAATGACAACAGACCAGTGTCCAGATTAGCCTTGATTGTAGCCGTATGTCAGGCCTTCGAGGAGTACTATGAGATATTTTTAAAAACGCAGGACCTGTCAATTCTGAAGGAAGAATACAATCAAATTCTTGCTAACAATGGAAAAGAGGTCAGGATACTTGATCCAGCAGGAGAATATGAGGCTCAGTCGAAAGGCATTGACGAGAGAGGACAACTTGTGGTAATAAAAAAAGGAACTAGTGACGAGACAGTTGTCTCATCAGGTGAAGTATCAGTGCGAGGAATATACGGATATGTTTGAAAATTCAGCGGAACAGATAGATGATGAGGTTCTTTGCGGGGCCAGCAAATACAGCAGATTATTCTATATGAATGACACCTTTGATAATATACCTCAGGAGATAAAGGATCAGCTCAAGATAATGTGCGTGACCTTTACCGAGGAGATAGGTGGAACCATACAGCTAGTATTCGACAGTGAGGGCAAGCTCTACATAAGAACTGACAAAAACAGTGACGACATATACTATGATGATATAGGCTCCGGTCTCAAGGTACATCAGATTCAGCTTCAGAAAAGAGGCTTGTTTGAGGCGTTAGAGACTTATTATAAGGTTTTTGCCAAACAGCTCCACAAGAAAAAGGAAGAACAGGAGTAAGATATGTTACTTACAATAGATGTTGGAAATACAAATATAACAATAGGAGTTTTTGATGGAGAAAAGCTGCTTGCAACCATGCGACTTACCACGAAGCTTCCTAGAACGGCAGACGAATACGGTGTATTTATAAGAGAACTCATGTGTCACAACGATATAGACCCTGCTTCAATTACAGCGTGTATCATATCGTCAGTAGTTCCGCATATCATGTATTCCCTCAAGCGTGGAATAGTAAAATATCTGCATACAGAGCCACTTATAGTTGGACCTGGTATGAAGACCGGTATAAAAATCGTGACAGAGAACCCCTCACAGATAGGTGCAGACAGGATAGTAGATGCAGCAGGAGCGTACTACAAGTATGGAGGTCCTGTGTTGGTACTTGATTTTGGAACAGCGACTACATATGATCTCGTAGATGAAAAGGGATGCTTTGTATCAGGAATAACAGCTCCAGGTATTAGGACAAGTGCAAGAGCTCTCTGGGAAGGAGCCGCCAAGCTTCCTGAGATAGAGATCAAAAAGCCAGAGTCAATATTAGCCAAAGAGACCATAAGTAGTATGCAGGCGGGACTTGTATTCGGACAAATTGGTCAGACAGAATATATTATAAAATGCGTCAAAGAGGAGGCAGGAATAGAAGACCTCAAGGTTGTTGCAACAGGAGGACTCGGAGGAATGATAGCCAAAGAGACCAAGGCGATAGACATCTATGATGCAGACCTGACTCTGGAGGGTATGCGTTATATCTACGACAGACACATTGCAGGAAAAAAGAAATAATCATGAAAATAGGAAATGTGGAGCTAAAGAGTAATATTATACTAGGTCCGATGGCTGGAGTTACGGATTTACCCTTTAGACGTATATGTATGGCAGAGGGCGCGGGGCTAAGCTGCATGGAAATGGTAAGCGCAAAAGCCATATATTACAACAATAAAAACACAATAAGCATGCTGCAGATTGCCGAGGATGAGCATCCCGTCAGTCTGCAGTTTTTTGGAAGTGAGCCGCAAATCATGGCCTCGATGGCAAAAAAAATAGCCGACGAAGGGGTGCCCTACGACATACTGGATATAAACATGGGATGTCCTATGCCAAAAATCGTAAACAACGGTGAGGGCTCAGCGTTGATGAAAAATCCTATTTTAGCGGGAGAAATAATTAGCGAGATAGTAAAGGCTATAGATCGTCCTGTAACGGTAAAGATTAGAGCTGGCTTTGACAAAGACCATATCAATGCAGTAGAGTTGGCGCATATTGCAGAAGAGTCAGGGGCAAGTGCAGTAGCAGTACACGGAAGAACGAGAGAGCAGTACTATGAGGGAAAAGCAGACTGGGAGGTAATAGCCTCAGTAAAAGCTAAAGTAAAAACCATTCCCATAATAGGAAACGGAGATGTAACCTGTGCAGGCGATGCAGTAAAAATGATAAAGGAAACTGGTTGCGATGGCGTAATGATAGCAAGAGCTGCCAGAGGTAATCCCTGGATTTTTTCTCAGATAGCAAGAGAATTAGAGACAAAAATGCCCCAGACAAAGCCTGGAGCAAGAGAAGTCGCTGATATGATGATAAAGCATGCAGCCCTAGAGGTTGAATTCAAGGGAGAGCATGTAGCCATGCGCGAGATGCGAAAGCATGGAGCATGGTATACAGCGGGTTACCCTCATTCAGCCCCTTTTAGGAGACTGATTAGTACAATCGAGACCTACGATGAACTCGTAAGCATAGCTACTCAATTTGAAGAGGGAACCATTATTTAGTTGTACCTTATTCGCCGCGGGCACTGGAAATAACTCTTCCAGTGTTCCAAAGCTCGGCAGTACCCTGAGCAGCCTTGAGTCTATCATCCTCTGTATCTTCCTTAAAATCAACTATTACAGAGTGGCTACCACACTCTACGCAGGTTACAAAATAGCCTGTACCGGGCTCTTCCTCAAGAAGGGCATCCCCACCACACTGTGGGCAGTCATTTAATTCGATTTTCTTGTAAATATCCATGTTTTTTTCCTTTTCAATTATTATGATTTTATAGTTATTTCTTTTTCAGCAAGCTTACCTTCGAGCTTGGTTATCTTTTCAACAGCAATTTTTCCTGAATAGGTTGCATTGGGAACGCCGCCTGGATAGAGTAGGCTGTGTCCAGCCAAAAAAACATTACCCAGTCCCTGGATGCTTGTAGGTAAAAAAGCTGTCGTACTAGAAACAGTGGTTATATATCGCATATATGCACCATACTCACAATTATTTCTTAAATAATAAGTCATTGGAGTCCAGCTGTCTAGATAAGTTATGCGCCCCTCATACTGGGGATATTTGGAAATCACCCTTGAAAGTACAGCATCTGCGATATTTTTTTTGGCCTGAGCATAGCGAACCTTGTTTCCATGCATTTTTTGCCAAAAACTGAAGTCCTCTTTGTATTGCACGATGCTGCACTGAATAACAGTTTTTCCAGCAGGTGCAATATAATCACCATAGAGTCTATAATTCTTAATAGTTATTCTATTGACCGAACGACGCCCCACATCAATAGGCATACAATCAAAGGAGAGTGTATCTGGAATTTCTTCTAGAAGACCGTCCACAGCAAAAGCCACCTGATAAGAGCTATAAATATGATGCTCCTTCTTATTTTTTAGAAGAGATTTTATGCGTCGTGGCATGTACTTTCGGCTTCCAAGCAGAGTGTTGAAGGTATGGTCAATACCAGCAGCACATATTATGTAGTCCGCCTCTACAAATTGACCATTTGCCATAAGTACACCGATGGCGTTGTGAGTAATCATCTCCTTGAGAGTATTGACTCTCATATCCCTGGAATTGAAAACCGTGGTCGGACTCAAATACTTTGTGGAGTCGATGACGATTTTTACAACCTCATTGCCCATATGCAGCTTACCGCCGAGCTCATCAAGCTTTTTTGTCATAGCACGGGGGATGGAAAGCGAACCACCCTCAGGTAAATCCCCATTTCCAGCCACAAAAAATGAATAAGCCATAACTAGCCAATAGGCTTCATACTCCTTTGCCATGAAATCAGTAATTAGCTTTTTAATCAGGGGGTGTGAAAATTTATTAGCGAGAGTCTCAAGACTAAGCCCCACATATTCTGTAATACCCTGAAGCAGCTGAATGGGATTGATAATCTGAGCTATATCGGTAACAGTCTCAATCACGGTGGGAGAATTATCCTTATCCTTAGGCTTTTGCAGCGACTGAGAAAAGCGAACATACTTAAAAAACTTTTTAATCTCAATCTCATCCTCAGGGGAGAGTGCTAGCATCTCCCGCTCTGCTCTGTCCACATCTCGCCAAAGAGTTAGAATCTGCCCGTTGTGCTCCGAGCTGTAAAAAGCTTCGCGCTCAATGAAGCTACTCTCATCTGTAATAACTCCAACCTCGCGCCACAGATCATTTTGAAAAGTATTAGGAACAGTTCCCGTGAGCCAATGTATACAATTGTCAATAAAATAATCTCCTCTGCGCCAGCCGGAGCAATTGCCACCAGCTACGGAGTTTTTTTCATAGACATGAGTTTCAAAGCCAGCCAATGCAGAGTAAATACCTGCAGATAAGCCAGCGACACCACCGCCTATAACGACGACTTTTTTAGACATAAAAAAATCCTTTTTTACAGAATTGTCAGTATAATGACACTAATATACTATATTATATTGAAAAATCAAGCATTTTGCTATAAGATAGGCGCTATGAAGAAAATAATTACTAGAGTAACAGTCCTATTGGTAGTCTTTGTTGCTGCCCTTATGGTCTTTGGATTAAATACAAATCAAGAAGGTGCAAATCTCGTATCTGAGATGGAGGCCGCGACATTTCCCGTGCTAAGTCTGCACTACAGAGGTGCAAAGGTAGCGCAGCTATTTGGAAATACTACGCCTATGGATATGGCCACTATGAGAGATAATTTGGTCGTGGTCAGACCAGACAGAGATCTAACGCTAGAGATACAGACCTTTGGTCGCGCCACAGAGTCCATCCGATACGAAGTCAGAAGCTTGGATGGCGGACATCTCTATGCAGACGGAGATTTAGACTTTGAGCCATTAGTATCAGATATCAACCGTGCCAGGATACATTTGGAAAATATCCTAGAGTCTGAAAAGGAGTATCAGTTTGTCATTATCGTAAAAGAAGCTCAGCAGGATATTTATTTTTATACCAGACTTCTTCAGACAGAAAATGAGCATCTAGATGATTATGTGGATTTTGTAAAAAATTTCCACCTCAAAGCATTTGATAGCTCAAGAATTGATGAGCTATCTACATATATAGAACCCAATGCATACGGAAACAACAATGATTTTAATGAGACGACAATTAACTCGACTCTCAAGCAAATCGGATATGGAGGATGGAATCCGACTCAGCTAGGTAGTGAAGAACTCACAGTATGTGAATTTAACTCGCAGTATGCGATATTTACTGTTGATTACACTCTTACCTATGTAGCACCTGAAAAGGAAATGGAATATTACAATGCCAGGGAGTACTATAGACTTGGCTATAATGAAATTGGAGAAAGATGCTACTTATATGACTTTGAGAGAAATGTCAGTCAGATATTTAGAGAGGATGGAGTAAGCTTTGATGCAGATAGCCTCATATTAGGAATAAGGGACGACAAGGTTGAATATGGCAAGAGTGAGAATGGCAAGATAACCTGTTTTGTACAGGAGGGAGAGCTTTGGAGTGTTAATGAGACTAGTCATTCCTTTACAAGAATATTTGGCTTTAGAGGCTATGAGGGAATAGATATAAGAGAAAACAATGTCGACCATGTAATCAGAATTTTCTCTGTTGAGGAAGGAGGAAGTGTCAGCTTTGCAGTGTATGGATATTTCCCGAGAGGACGACACGAGGGAGATACAGGTATATCTATCTGCAGATTTGACGCGGTGACTACCACTGTAGAGGAGCTTTTGTATGTAGAATCAGACAAGTCCTCAGACAGATTAATAGCAGACATAGACGGCATTATATATGAGGACAACTCTGGTAAGGTCTATTTTATGAATGAAGGAACGCTGTACGCGGTAAACCTTGCAGACGGAGAGTCGGTAGCAATAGCGACAAATATGTCCACAGACAGATACAAGTATGATGACATTAATAAGGTATTGTCATGGCAGAACGAAGAGGGCGGAGATATAAACGTGCTGCTTCTCTACGAGGGCACCGAGAGACATATTCTAGCTGGGGAAAATGAGAGCCTTTCTGTAATAGATTACATAGATGACGATTTTATATTTGGGCGAACCTATGACAGTACACCTGCAATGGAGACGGGGGTATATCCATGGAATGTTATAGAAATATACTCGCCTGCTACGGGTATCACCAAGAAAAGCTATGAAAGAGACGGATATTGCATTAGTGATATAGAGGTTGGTGACTATACAATTACCATGAATCGAATCAAGAGTGTATACAATGGAAGCTACAAGAGTGCCACTCCAGATTCCATAATGAACAAAGAAGGAGAGGGCATATTTGATACCAACGTTAATAAGACTATCGACGAGATCAAACAAAATCTGACAACCATAAAGCTTTCCTCAGACGAGACAGACATGTCCTTTGAGATGATTACCTCTAGAGAACTAATAAATAATCAGGTAACAAAAATAGAATTGGACAAGCTGGATACAGAGAGGTTTTATATCTATGCAAAGGGGCGTTGTATCAAATGCCTGACGAATCTGTCAAAGGCGATAGTTATGGCAGATAGCTACAAAGGAGTTGTAATAGATAAAAATCAGAAGCTAATATGGAGCAGAGCTAAGAATGAAGTGACAAATGCGATTTCACTTGAGCTTGCGACACTGGCAGGTAAAGATACGCCAGGCTCAATTATCAAGTATCTAAACCCTCAGGCAAATGCATATGAGTTAAGTGGTGTTACCTTGAATGAGGTACTATACTATGTCAGCGAGGGGATACCTGTGATTGTCCACAGTAATAATGAGGATTTCCTCATTACTGGATATGATAATAATATCGTAAGAGCCGTGCATATGGACGGAAGAAGCGGAAATCAGTATACCGTAAGCCTAGAGGAAGAGCTGGCAAAAATAGGAGGAAAGTACACTGTTTATATAAATAATTGATAAAAAACCCATCTAGCGCGCCTTTTTATGTGTATAAAGTTCACAGAATTTATAAAAAAGCTTGATAATACGCCATTTTTAGTGTATAAAAGCAGAGTATTATTCTGACTAAGGGGAATACCAATGAGCGCAAAAGAAATAGTTATATCAAATGTAGCAAAAAAATATGATAATCCCATTGCTGAGCTGGTGCAGGTTGCATGCAGATATGAGAGCAATATTCTGTTAGAGAACAATAACAGAAGAATCAATGCCAAGAGCATAATGGGCATTATGGCATTCAATCCCTCAGAAGGAATGTCTGTTAATATTGTTGCAGAGGGCAGCGATGAGGCAGAGGCTCTTAGTGCAATGGAAAAATTTTTAGTATGTGAATAATGTTTTCTATAAGGAGGAAAATCACAATGGCAGTTACTAAGAAGAACGTTAAGAAGGAAGCAGAGAAGGTAGTTAAGGCACTTAAGGCTACTAATGAAGAGATCAAGGATGATGCAAAGAAGGCAGTAGAGACCAAGACTGAGGAAGTTAAGGCAAAGGCTGCAGATGCTAAGAAGACAGTTGAGGCTAAGACAGAGGAAGTTAAGAAAGAGGTTAAGGCTAAGGCTACTACAGCAAAGAAGACAGTTGCTAAGAAGGCAGCAGCAGCTTCTACAGCAGCAAAGAAGGCAGTTGCTAAGGCAGCAGCTCTTCCCGCTCAGCAGGTTTACGTTGAGTTCGCTGGAAATCAGTCAGATATCGATTCAGTTGTAGCAAAGGCAAGAGACAAGTTCGTTGAGGATGGTCACAAGGCATCTTCAATCAAGAACGTTCGTGTTTACCTTAAGCCCGAAGACAACAAGGCTTACTACGTAATCAACGAGAAGTATGCTGGAGAGGTTGACCTTTTCTAATTAAAAAATAGATATTATAAAAGCCCTAGAGCATTAGCTTTAGGGCTTTTTTAATAAACAACAATTGACGGCTGGTTTAATTCCAGAGGTCCTTACCATAGACGCCATCATCAATAAGCTTTTTGAAATTAGCCATTACAGAGGGCTTGTCCTCCTTGTAGGTCACGCCGAACCATTTGTCGGTAGTTTCTAAAACCTCAACAGTTAACTGCTTTTCTTCAAGTAATCTTCCAATTAAAATAGGGAGTAGATACTCTGCTTTTTCGGGATTTTGGGGCACATCCTTTTCAAAGAAGCTAACAAATTCATCAATTAAAGTCTGTAAAAATGCAGGCTTTTGATTGTCTGAGGCAGGAAATCCCCAGAAATTCATAGAAACATAGGCTTCAGGGTCAAGAGAAGCATCTCCTGCACGCACACCATCACCTACTATTTCAATACCACTTGTCTCGTGAACACTAGATAAAAATTTTCCATCTGCTGCAAGCTCACAAACTCCTCGGGTTACTGCACCATTTTCGGAAAGAGTGTTCTTGAGAATAAAACCTGCCATAGCAAGCTCTGTATCCTGATGAGGCTTATTTAGCCAGTTATAAAGCTGTACAAAGGCTTTTTTTCCGTAATAATCATCTGCATTGATAACGGCAAAGGGTTCATTGATTACATCCTTTGCTGCAAGAACGGCCTGACCAGTTCCCCAGGGCTTGGTTCTATCCTTTGGTATTTCAAATCCAGCGGGGATATCCGCCATATCCTGAAAAGCGTACGCAACCTCGACATTTCTTTCAGCACATATGGTCTCGATTCGATTACCAATTCTCTCCTTAAAGTCGGCTTCTATATCTTTTCTTATGACTATGATAATCTTGTTGAAGCCAGCCTCTATAGCGTCGAAAATAGAATAATCCATTATAATCTCATCCTTGAGACCAACGGGCTCGAGCTGCTTGATACCGCCACCAAAACGACTTCCAATACCTGCAGCCATAATTAATAAACTAATTTTACTCATACTAAACCTCCTATAATTAAAAATCGCGCCATAACCCGCTTACAAAAGTGGTCAGACCAATCCATGTGTAAACAGAATAAAAAATACCCTCATCATCACGTCCCTGTAAGAGAATGCGCTTGGCTTCTTTTTCATCTAATAATACAAAGCCGTCAAATTTTTCAGTTCCGACAGCTCCAGCCTGTGAGGTATAAGGCATCTCATCGCGGTTTAACACTACGAGCACTATTCCATTGCTCTCATCAGTTATGCCAGGGCTAGAAAAAAGAAGGGGATTTATAACCCTTAGTGTATCGGTGTCAGCTAGCTCTATGCCAGTCTCTTCTAAAATCTCGCGTCTAGCGGTGGCAAACAAGGGATTATCAGTGTTCTTATCCTCTGGGTCTATAAGACCTGCCGGCACACTAAGTAGAAACTGTCCGCATGGATATCTAAACTCTCTGTCGAGAAGAAGCTTGGGTGTCTCGCCCTTGATATTTAGAATAACAACAAGGCTTACCGCGTCGGGAATCATCTTCTTGAAGGTAGCCTTGTCCATATTTGCAGGCAAATCCGGGATCTTTCTCCTCGATGCATTAAGGTAATGGTGTCCATTTTCCATCTCCATATTATATACATTCAAGTACTTATCTTCGAAAACCGGCTTAAACTCCATAACCCCTCCCTCGATAAAACAAATATTTACCACAGATTATAGTATTTGTTCAAACAATAATCAAATGAAAAACACAAATTTGTCTAAATGTATTCACAATTTCTTCATATTCTGGACGTATCTTAAAAATCATAAAAAACAAAATCGTGCGAAGCACTAGATATAAGGAGATCGAATATGAGTGATTTCAATTTTGACCCTATGACAGGGGAACCCATCAAAAAACAAGCAGAGACAACGCCACACGAGGAGACCAGAGAAGAACCTAGTTATAGATGTGATCCCAATGACAACAGCTACAGATTCACATATTCAGAGGCATCGGGTAAAGAGTCAGAGCCAGTGAGAAAAGAGGCACCTAAGACACATGAAAAGCCCGAAAAAAAGAAGCTATCCTTTGGAGCAATGCTAGGACGCGCAGCGGCTATTGCGGCAGTATGTGGACTAGTTGGAGGAGGAATATTTGCAGGAATCAACTACGGAGCTGGTACATTTAAGAACATTTTGGAGATCGCCAGCGCGGAGAAAATAGACAAAACTAAGGATAAGCTTCCAGAAGAGATAAAATACGATAAAAAAGAGCAGGAGGGTAACGGAAACTCCATTCTCTCATCTATCATCGCATCTAATCCTAGCGTAACAGTATATGATGTATCAGATATCGCTGAGCAGTGCTTACCTTCCATTGTTTCTATTACAAATATGTCAGTAGTAGAATACCAGAACTGGTGGGGACAGAATATTAGCCAGGACAGACAGAGTGCAGCAAGTGGAATTATAGTTGCGCAGGACGAAGACAACCTATACATAGCTACTAACCATCATGTAGTAACAGGTGCAGACAAGCTAACTGTGTCGTTCTGTGACGATACAGTTGTTGCAGCAACGGTTAGAGGCTCTAGTGAGACCAATGATATAGCTGTGTGTGCGGTTTCTCTTGGGGATATTGAGCCAGAGACACTTAGAGCAATCAGGATTGCAACCATAGATGATAGAGATGATGTCAAGGTTGGAGAAGCGGCAATCGTTATAGGTAATGCCCTAGGAACTGGTCAGTCAGTTACAGCGGGAGTTATTTCTGCAGTAGACAGAGAGGTCAATTTTGTAGACGAGACAACAGGTAAACAGACGGTTTATAAGCTCATTCAGACAGATGCAGCAATCAATCCTGGTAATTCAGGAGGCGCGCTTCTCAATTGCAGAGGAGAGGTTATAGGTATCGCTTCATCCAAATACAGCAATACTGCAGTAGAGGGAATGTGCTTTGCAATTCCAATGTCTAGAGTGTCAGGCATCATCAATGAACTCATTTTGAGAGAAGAGATTGTTGATGAGGAGATGGGATATCTGGGCATTAGTGGAGTAGATGTCACTGCTTCGATAGCAGAGAATTATGGTATGCCTGAGGGTGTATGCATTGCCAAGGTCTACACCGGTACAGGAGCCAAGGACGCCGGACTTATGAAGGGTGACATTATATCAGAGTTTGCTGGACATAATGTTAGCTCAATGGAGGAGCTTTCTGAGATGGTCAAATACCATGCAGCAGGTGAATCAGTCAAGGTGGGCTACTACAGAGCCAATAACGGCGAGTATGTGTTTGACGAGGTAGACGTGATTCTTACAGCTAGACCAGCTGATATTAGATAAGCAGACGAGCAAAATTAGTTACATAGAAGTATTTCAAAGCCAGGGCTGTCATTGACAGACCCTGGTTTTGTGTTATTATTGGAAAAACACGAGGAGGACGCCCATGAAGAAAAATATACTACTATCGATTGCTTCGATAGCCTTAGCGGCAGGAATTACATTTACTCAGACTAGTATAGCTTTGGCTGATTCTAAATATTATGTCGATACACCCCAAGACCATTCAAATGTCAATTACAGTGACATGGATTTGACGAATATTTATTCATATGAAGGAACAATAGTCTGTATACAAGAGCTGGAGAAATCTATAAAGAAACCAGACAATGACGAAGAGGTAAAAGCTCTATTCGAAGAAATGCTTGGACTCACCGACATAGCATTAACTCACAGATCCATAATCAATAATGAGTATTATAAAAATATAGATGATACAACTATTGCTAATATATTTTCTGTCATAGAGGATCAGGTAGTCTCCATTGATGATCATGCATCAAATGTGATTAGTCAGATGATGGAGACTGAATATGCTTATGTAGTAGAGGATGCCTTCAGTAGAGAGGATGCAGAATCATTTATAGATCATGATTTAAATACCCCTGAGGAAAATGAACTCATATCCAAAAGACAGGATTTAATTATGCAATATGAGTCATTGATGGGCGATATGGATGTGGACGTGTCAGACAAAAATTATGAGGACATTGCTAACATATACATTCAAATAGTAGAGATAAATAAAAGAATCGCAGAAATTGAAGGAAAGGATTCCTTTGCTGAACATATGTATGAGGGCTACTACAGAGATTACACACCAAAAGAGGCCTCGGTATTCAAAAAAGAAATCAAGGAAAATGTACCAAAACTCTTAGATCAAGTAAGTGACAGAATTAATGGACACTATGACAAATACTATGAATATGTGACAAAAGCAGGTCCAACCAGTGAAGAAATACTTGAAATATTGCGTACATGCCTGCCTCAGATAGATGAGGAGCTCATGTCTGCATATGATCAGATGATAGAGGACGACCTGATATATCTTAAAGAGTTGGGAAATGGTATGGATATGGGATACACTATCAGACTACCTCATTATGGAGTCCCCTATATCCTTAACAACCTCAATGGAGTAAGCAATGATGTCACAGATACTGTCCACGAGTTTGGACATTTTAACAGTATGTACCATGTATTAGAATATGGAGTAAATGGAGGCAGCTGCTTAGACATCAGCGAAATTCAGTCCCAAGGACTAGAACTGTTATTCCTAAAATATGCTCAGGAGATATATGGAGATGAGTACGCAGAGGTGGCGGTTTATACATCACTTTACAAGATGCTGACAGCGATAGTAGACGGATGCGTACAGGATGAATTTCAGCAGAGAGCCTATGAGGCAGACAGCCTAACACCAGAGCTTTTAGAGGAAATATATAGTCAGATATTGGCAGAATACAATGTGGAATACTCAGATGGAAAAGATTGGGTTTATATTACGCACACCTTTCGGCAGCCCTTTTACTATTTGAGCTATGCCACATCAGCAGTAGGAGCACTAGAGATTTTTACCCTTTCACTTGATGATAGAGATAGAGCGGTAGATTCCTATATGAAAATCACAGCTTTAGAGGGCTATCAGACACTTAAAGACGCTACAGATATCATCGGAGAAGGTGATATAATGGAAGCGGGAACGGTTTCTAAAATGTGCGCAGCATTGAGTGCTAAAACAGAAAGTGGTGAGATTATCACCCAGTGTATAGGAGAAAAATATTTGACTCCCGACGAGCAGACAAGTGCCGGAACAGTAATAAGGGAAGTAATAGATGAATTATCCCAAGAGGAGGGTATGGATATGAACGCTGCAGAGACCATAATTTTCGTATATGTAGTAGGTGCAATTATAGGAATACTAATGACTACTACGATTGTTTTTCTCGCATTAACTATTATATTTACAACTAAAAACCGCAATAAAAACAAGCTTATTGCAAAGTATAGGGCAGCACTGGCGGCACAGCATCAGGATGAGAATG
>JAZRXQ010000176.1:0-10828 GCA_045600305.1 Lachnospiraceae bacterium | reverse complement strand
GATGAGGCATGTGAAAAGGCTTACGAGATAGCAGAAAAAGAAGGGCTTACCTTTATACATCCTTTTGACGACCCCGCCGTAGCAACAGGACAGGGAACAATAGCCATGGAGATTTTCAAGGATCTTCCATTGGTTGAGTATATATTAGTTCCTATTGGAGGCGGTGGTTTGGCAACTGGAGTTTCAACTCTTGCAAAGCTACTCAATCCTAACATCAAGGTAATTGGCGTCGAGCCAGAGGGCGCTGCCTGTATGAAGGCTTCCTTAGAAGCAGGAGAAGTAGTTACACTTCCCAGCGCATCAACTATTGCTGATGGTACAGCTGTTAAGACTCCGGGCAAGAATATTTTCCCCTACATACAGAAGAATCTCGATGATATCAATACAGTATCTGATGATGAGTTAATAGTAACCTTCCTGGATTTAGTGGAAAATCACAAGATGGTAGCGGAAAATTCAGGTCTGCTTACCATAGCGGCTCTCAAGAAGCTGGGCGTAAAAGACAAAAAGGTCGCCTGCATTATCAGTGGTGGTAACATGGATATTATCACCATGTCATCTGTAGTGCAGAATGGACTTATTCAGAGAGACAGAATATTTACAGTTTCCGTATTGCTGCCTGACAAGCCAGGAGAACTTGCAAAGGTCGCAGAGACCATAGCAGATCTTCAAGGTAACGTAATCAAGCTCGAGCATAATCAGTTTGTCAGCACTAATCGTAATGCAGCTGTTGAGCTTCGCATTACTTTGGAGGCCTTTGGAACAGAACACAAGCAACATATAGTAGAGGGTCTTGAGAAGGCAGGCTATACGCCTAAGTTGGTCAGGATTCTTATGTGATGTAGCTGCAGTGCAAAAGATTTATAGTGTGCAAGCGAAACGAGTTTTGCGACAAGGGCCGAACGAAGTGAGCGTGCCCGAAGTCGACAACCTGTTTGAGTTTCGTGCATACTATAAATTTTTGCACGTAGTGTATGGAATAAAGAGTAAATAGAAATGGAGATAAATATGAGTAAACAGAACATTAACGTCGCAGGTGCCCCCGCAGCGGTTGGACCCTACGTACATGCAGTAAAAGCAAATGGAATGATATTTTTATCAGGGCAGCTCGGTCTCATACCTGAGACAGGAGTACTTGCCGAAGGAATAGAAGCGCAGACCAGACAGAGTCTTGAAAATCTTAAGACTGTATTAGAGGGGTGTAGCTCAGACCTTTCAAAGGTAGTAAAAACAGGTATTTTCCTTGATGATATCAACGATTTCGCCAAGGTAAATGAGATTTATGCAGAATATTTCTCAGGAGATGACAAGCCTGCCAGATCCTGTGTAGAAGTGTCAAAGCTTCCCAAGGGTGGTCTAGTTGAGATTGAGCTAATCGCTGTAGAATAGTTCTATTTGAAGAATAAAGTAGTAAAAGAGGTAATGAAAATGGCAAAATTAGGACAGAAATATTATATGACAACAGCTATTGCTTATGCTAGTGGTAAGCCTCATATCGGCAATACTTATGAGATTGTCTTAGCAGATGCAATCGCAAGATATAGAAGAGCCGAGGGCTACGATGTATTTTTCCAGACAGGAACAGACGAGCACGGTCAGAAGATCGAGCTCAAGGCAGCAGATGATAACTGTACACCCAAGGAATTCGTAGACAAGACAGCAGGAACAATCAAGGATATTTGGGATTTGATGAACACATCTTATGATAAGTTCATTCGTACTACAGACGATGACCATGAGAAGCAGGTTCAAAAGATTTTCAAGAAATTATATGACCAGGGCGATATTTATAAGAGCTCATATGAGGGACTTTACTGTACTCCCTGTGAGTCATTTTGGACAGAGAGCCAGCTAGTAGACGGCAAGTGTCCTGACTGTGGAAGAGACGTGCAGCCTGCCAAGGAAGAAGCTTACTTTTTCAAGATGAGCAAGTATGCAGACAGACTTATCGAGCACATCAATACGCACCCTGAGTTTATACAGCCTGTATCCAGAAAAAATGAGATGATGAACAACTTCCTTCTCCCTGGACTTCAGGACCTTTGTGTTTCAAGAACATCGTTTAAGTGGGGAATACCAGTAGACTTCGATGACAAGCACGTAGTATATGTGTGGCTTGACGCTCTTACCAACTATATTACAGGAATAGGATATGATGCAGATGGAGATTCCACCGACCAGTACAAGAAAAACTGGCCTGCTGACCTTCATCTTATCGGAAAAGATATTATTAGATTCCATACAATTTATTGGCCTATTTTCTTGATGGCATTAGGCGAGCCCCTTCCCAAGCAGGTATTTGGACATCCTTGGTTATTACAGGGCGGAGACAAGATGTCAAAATCTAAGGGTAACGTAATCTATGCAGACGATATGGTAAAGCTTTTCGGTGTAGATGCTACCAGATACTTCGTGCTTCACGAGATGCCATTTGAAAATGATGGTATCATCACATGGGAGCTTGTAGTTGAGAGATTTAACTCAGATCTTGCTAATATCTTAGGAAACCTTGTAAATCGTACAGTTTCCATGACTAATAAATATTTTGGCGGAGTAGTAAAGTCAACAGATGTGACTGACACTATGGACGAGGAGCTCAAGAGCGTTGCAACAGAGGCAATCGAAAAGACCACAGCCAAGATGGAGGGACTTAGAGTAGCAGATGCTATTTCTGAGGTATTTACTGTATTCCGTCGTTGCAACAAGTATATTGATGAGACAGAGCCTTGGGTACTCGCCAAGGACGAGGCAAAATCGGACAGATTAGCAGAGGTACTCTATAATCTAACTGAAGCTATTACAATTGGTGCGAGCCTTTTACATCCTTTCCTTCCTGATACAGCAGAAAAGATAGTAGCTCAGTTAAATACCGAACTTCGAGACTTTGATAATTTGGGAAAGTTTGGATTGTATACTAGCGGAAACAAGGTAGTTGAAAAGCCCGAGATTCTCTTCCAGAGACTTGATGTAAAAGAGATTATGCCCAAGGTTGAAGAGATTCAGGCAGCGCAAAAGGCAGAGTTTGAGGCAGAGCAGATTAGACTTGGTCTTATGCCAGACCCCAATGCAGCAGATGATAGCGAGGTTATTGATATTGAGCCCAAGGCAGAGATAGAGTACGATGACTTTATGAAGCTACAGTTCCAGGTAGGAGAGATTATCTCTTGCGAAGCAGTACCCAAGTCAAAGAAGCTTCTTTGCTCACAGGTCAAGGTTGGTAGCAAGGTTCTTCAGATAGTATCTGGAATCAGAAAAGACTACTCTCCCGAGGAGATGCCCGGAAAGAAGGTAATGGTACTTGTCAACTTAAAGCCCGCTACTTTAGCTGGAGTAAAGTCAGAGGGAATGCTCCTTTGTGCCGAGGACGCAGAAGGAAAGCTTGCACTCATGACACCTGAAAAGCCCATGCCTGCAGGCGCGGAGATCTGCTAGAGCGAGAATTAAAGATAATAATTAGTAATTATGATAATATACAGCGGTGAGATGAAAGAGGTCTGGGACGGCCAGCAAAACGAGTTTTGCGCCGTTCCAGACTCGTCATCTGACGCGTGAGTAAGAGAAGAAACATGATATTTGAAACACACGCGCATTACGACGACGAACAGTTTAATGATGATCGAGGGGAGCTCCTTAGCGAACTTCCCTCTTGTGGTATAAAAAAGGTAATAAATGTATGCGCCAGCATGGAATCGCTGGATACCACAGTAGAATTAGCAAACGCTTATGACCATGTATATGCAGCGATAGGAATACATCCCACAGAGATAGAGGGTGACTTAGATACTGTACTTAACAGAATGCGAAAAATTGCTGAAAACCCTAAAGTTATCGCTATTGGAGAGATAGGGTTAGACTATTATTGGGAAAAAGACCCCGAGGTTCAGGCTATACAGAGACAATGGTTTGAAGCACAACTAGAGTTAGCTAGAGAATTAAATTTACCAGTAATAATCCATTCCAGAGACGCAGCAGAAGAAACTATGAACATAATGAAAGCTCATCACTGCGAAGAGCTTCAAGGTGTTATCCATTGCTATTCGTATTCACCAGAGATGGCAATGGAGTGGATCAAGATGGGCTGGTATATAGGAATCGGTGGGGTAATCACATTTAAAAATGCAAAAAAACTTGTAGCCACACTTCAACAAATACCGATGGAGAGAGTTCTTTTAGAAACAGATTGCCCCTATATGTGTCCCGAACCACACAGGGGAAGACGCAATGATTCGCGTGAGCTACGATATGTGGTCGATAAAATCGCAGCACTACGCGGTATTACGCCCGCCGAAGTTGAAGACATCACCTGGGATAACGCAGGTAGATTGTTCAAGATTATGAATTAATATATTACACGTTGGTTATTTAATCCAAAATGATAAATTAGGATATTACATGTAGATTGAGCGATTTGCGCGACCCGCTGTGCACGAGGCAAAAAAATCACGTGACAAATCCGCCAGGGATGGCGGATTTAGCGACATAGAGACAGGATGTCGTCGTCGCGGTCCGTAGCCCGACGAAGGAGGGACGAGATTTTTTTGAGCTCGTATAGCAGCAGCGAAGGTCGACGCCCTAAGCGAGATCTGTATGTAATAGCCTAATTGTACACTTTAAAAAACAAAGGAAACATCATGCACCTAATCGAGCCGGCTATGACCATAGCCATATTACAAAAATACAATTTCAAATTCCAAAAGAAATTTGGCCAAAACTTTCTCATCGACCATCACGTTCTTGACAAGATAATCGATGCAGCAGAGATTACAAAAGACGATTTTGTTTTAGAAATAGGTCCTGGAATTGGAACTATGACCCAGTATCTAGCGGAAAATGCAGGTCAGGTAATGGCAGTAGAGATTGACAGAAATCTAATCCCTGTGTTGGAAGATACGCTTAGTGCCTACGATAATGTAACAGTACTCAATGAAGATATACTCAAGGTAGATATAGCAGACATAGCACGAGAGAAAAATGCTGGTAAGCCTATAAAAGTCGTAGCAAATCTGCCTTATTACATAACGACTCCCATAATCATGGCATTATTAGAGGGGGACGCACCCATAGAATCAATTACGGTAATGGTTCAGACTGAGGTTGCTGAGAGGATGCAGTCAGGTCCAGGTACCAAGGATTACGGCGCACTGTCTCTCTCAGTCCAGTTCTACAGCAATCCTGAGATAGTAGCTAAGGTGCCACCCAACTGCTTTATGCCCAGACCTGGTGTCTCAAGCTCAGTCATAAAGCTCAGTAAATATGAGACCCCAGAGGTACAGGTTAAGGACGCCAAGCTCATGTTTAAGCTCATCAGAGCGAGCTTCAACCAGAGGAGAAAAACTCTGGCAAACGGAATCAAAAATTCAGCGGAGCTACAATATTCAAGAGAGCAGGTAGAGGATGCACTAGTAAAAATGGGCAAGGACGTAAATGTTCGCGGAGAGACATTTTTATTAGAGGATTTTGCAGAGTTAAGTGATATATTAGGCAGTAATTAACAGGGATGGAAGGTTCTCGCAGGGAAGCAGAATTAAAGCGAGGAAAAGTCTATGGTGGAAAATCAAAAGAAGGATTTAGCAGAATACTATTATTTTGAGGGTGAAAAATACTATTCAGCCAATAATATTGAACGCGCAATGTTCTGTTTGGCACAGGCTGAAATGTATATTGACCAATGTGAAAATTTTGAGCTTATAGCCAAAATCTATAATCTTAATGCCATAGTATCGATGACAATAGGTAATTCATCCAATGCTATGGACAATTATATCAAGGCACTCATTGTCAGCAGGCAGCATGACATATCATATTTTGAGTGTATGGCTCTTATCAATATAGGTACGTTATACTATGGATATGGCGAGTACGATAAAGCTATAGAAAACTTTGATAGGGCCAGAGAGCTCATAGAAAACGGTGCTCTTGGAATGGACAAGGAGATGTTCTTAGGCGTAGTTTATCAAGGCCTTGGCAAGTGTGCACTTAGAAAAAAAGATGTAGATCTAGCAAAAGAATATCAGTCCAAAATGCAGGGGTTAGGAGAAAATATCGTATCTAATATAGGCGTTACCATGTTTGAAGCCATGCTTGCAAACGCAACAGGCGAGGCTAAAAAAAGAGATGACCTCATTGAAAATATTGCATCAAAAACAGACGAAACCATTAATATAATGGATCTTTTTGATGATTATTATGAGTATGCATATTTTCTCTTATCCATAGAAAAGCATAATGAATTTGTAGACTTGGTTAGCATATTGGAGAAGCTGGCTGAGGCAGCAGGAGTCAGCTTCTTAGGAAGGAAAACCGCGGAGCTATTCATAAAGTATTACAGTAAAATTGGTGATGAGCTCAAGTATCTCATGGCTACGAGAAAGTATTATGAAAAGACAGCCAGCATGGAGCAGGCAAGTCGAGCCATGGCTATAAATATGATGAATACGCGGGTTGATTTGGAAAACGAGCGTCAGAAACGTATCCAGATGCAGCGAGAAAACGAAAAGCTCACCAAGCGATCAGAGACAGATGCCCTTACAGGGCTAAACAATCGATTCAAGCTCAATAATTCCGCTGACGCTAAATTCAAAAAAGCTCTTGAAGCTCAAAGCTTCTTTGCGATCGAGATTTTAGATATAGACTATTTCAAGCAATTTAATGATAACTATGGTCATCAAGAAGGTGATAAGTGTATCAAGCTGATAGCCGACGAACTAAAGAAAATCGCAACAAAACAAGGTGTTACAGTATATAGATACGGTGGAGATGAGTTTATAGTCATTTACGAGGGCTTAACTGAGACCGCCGTTCGAGAGATAGCAGAGGAACTAAAAGCAGGTATTACTGCTGCTCATATGAAGCATGAGTACTCCAAGGCAGCAGACTATGTCACTATTTCTCAGGGAATTTGTTTTGAGATTCCACGAGACGGAGAGAATGTCTGGAACTATCTCCATAGTGCAGATGATAATCTATATGAGGTAAAAAAATATTCTCGTAACAGTATTACAATAAACAGATACAAGGAATAAATAATTTCAAGGCAAACGAAAATGGGCAAGTCAAAGCTGTCAGAGGCAGAAATAGCAAAAATAGAAAAAGAAAAACAAAAAAGAGATGAAAAGTATATGCGTGCGGCAATGCGTGAGGCTAAAAAAGCAGCAGCACTTGGCGAGATTCCCATCGGCTGTGTACTTGTGAGCAACGATGACAAAATTATTGCTCGTGGTTATAACAGACGAAAAGTTGACAGAAATACACTTTCACACGCAGAATTAAATGCAATACGCAAGGCGTCAAAGAAAACAGGCGATTGGCGACTAGAAGAATGTACGATGTATGTGACGCTTGAGCCTTGCCAGATGTGCGCGGGCGCGATAGTACAGGCGAGGATTCCAAGAGTTGTAATAGGAACTATGAACCCCAAGGCAGGATGTGCAGGTTCCATTATCAACCTCCTTCAGATGGCGCAGTTTAATCATCAGTGCGAGATAACATATGATGTGTTACATGACGAATGCGCAAGCTTTTTAAGTGGATTTTTCGCAGAGATGCGTGACAAAAAGAAAAAAGGACTTATAGAATAGATGAGCAAGCTTTGGTATAGACAGCCAGCAGAAATATGGGATGAGGCTCTTCCAGTTGGAAATGGTCGTTTGGGAGCAATGCTGTTTGGTGGCGTGACTGCTGAGAGAATTCAGACCAACGAAGAGAGTATTTTTTACGGTACTACTTCGGACCGCAATAATCCAGACGCATTAGAAAATCTGCCTAAGATACGAGAGCTGATTTTCTCGGGCAAGATAAAAGAGGCGGAGGAGCTCATGGTGTTAGCTCTCTCAGGGTGCCCTTATGGAATGCATCAGTATCAGTGCCTCGGAAACATAAATATCGAATATAAAGGTGTAGAGAATTACAAGGAATACACCAGAACTCTTGATATAGACAATGCCACTCACTTAGTAGAGTTTACCTGTGATGGGACTAAGTATACTAGAGAAACACTGATTTCAGCTGTGGATGATTGTCTAGTTATGCACTTGACTGCTGAAGGAAATGGGAAAATCAATCTAACCATACATAATTCCAGAGTTCATTATTATGATGGGGTAAAAAAAATAGATGATAACGGAATCTGTCTTTATGGAAATTTAGGAAAAGGTGGCTTTGATTTTTCACAGATAATTACAGCTACATCAAAAGACGGAATCGTGAGAAATATAGGAGAGAGGCTACTAATAGAGGACGCTACGGATGCCTGCATTTATTTTTGTGCAGATTCAAGCTATCATGTTCCATCAGAAAAGCTGGAGCAGAGTGTAATAGATAGACTAAAAAGAGCCATGGCTCGTGACTATGAGCTGATAAAATCAGAGCACATAGCAGATTACAAAAAATACTATGAAAGAGTCAGCTTTTCTCTAGGGGATTTATCAGAATACGACGCATTGCCCACAGACGAGAGAATATTAGCAGCAGCGAATAAACCAGCAGATATAGGCTTATCTAAGCTGTATTTTGATTTTGGAAGATATCTTTTAATTTCCTGCTCGAGACCAGGAGGGCTTCCGGCAACTTTGCAGGGAATTTGGAATGAACACATGGATCCTCCGTGGGATTGCAAATATACCATCAATATCAATCTACAGATGAACTACTGGCCTGCCGAGGTCTGTGATTTAGGAGACTGTCACACGCCAGTATTTGATCTGATAAAGAAAATGGTGCCAAACGGCGAGCGTACAGCTAAGTCTATGTATGGTGCGAGAGGCTGGATGTGTCATCATAATACTGACATACATGGCGATTGTGCACCACAGGATCTTTGGGTTCCAGGAACCTATTGGGTTATGGGTGGAGCCTGGCTTTGTACACATATCTGGACTCACTATCAGTACACAAGGGATAAGGATTTTCTTAGAGAATATTTTCCTATAATGCGTGGTGCTGCTGAATTTTTTATAGATTTTCTAGTGGAAAAGGATGGATATCTGGTTACATGTCCTTCTGTCTCTCCTGAAAACACATTTATTCTGGAAAATGGGCAGCAGGGCTCTAATACGTATGGTGTCACCATGGATAATCAGATTTTAAGGGATTTATTTACACAGTGTATAGAAGCTGCGGAGATTTTGGGTGTGGATGATGAGCTAAACAGTCAGATTAAGGAGATGAAGTCAAAGCTTATTCCAACACAAATTGGACCCAGAGGCAATATTTTAGAGTGGCCGGAGGATTATAAAGAGGCTGAGCCAGGTCATCGACATATTTCGCATTTATATGGTTTATATCCATCAAATCAGATAAATTGTGTGGACACGCCTGAATTGGTTGAGGCAGCAAAAAAGACTCTAGAATATAGACTAGCATCAGGTGGTGGACATACAGGCTGGAGCAGGGCATGGATAACAAATCATTATGCCAAGCTATGGGATGGAGAGGCGGCATATGACAATATTTGCAAGCTTTTTGCCAACTCTACATATCTAAATATGTTTGACAAGCATCCTCCTTTTCAGATTGACGGCAATTTTGGCGTAACAGCAGCTATTGCTCATATGCTTGTACAGAGCGATGAGGAGAGGATTTTTATTATGCCTGCTATGCCAAACGCCTGGAAAAAAGAGGGCGTGATAAGAGGACTTCGTCTTGTTGGAGGCGGAAGTATAGATATGGCATGGGAAGATGGGAAACTCACAGAATGCATGATAAAATTTGTGGATAAAATCACAAAAATAGTATATATTGGTGGAAAACAAATAAAAATGGAGTTTGAGGCAGGCGAGTCACAAAGCCTAATATAATATGAATACTTTGTACGGCATCTTTATTGGACTTTCATATGTATCATTTATTTTGGTGGCAATAGTTATGTCCAAGCTAAAACTACATATCAAGACAGATCACTTAATAATGTATATTATCCTAAATGCGTTTTTATCTCTATTTGGCGGAAAAGTAATGGCTTACGCAACAAGTGATATAGAAGGAATGACATTTCTTCAGGCGGGTTTGTCAAGCTACGGTGGACTAATAGGCGGTATCGTCAGCGGTGGAATCATGTGGATTATCACCAAGAGAAAAGCATTTATGGATATCTCGATTTTGTCATTGCCCCTTATGTACGCTGTGGGCAAGCTGGGATGTAACTCAGCTGGATGCTGTTACGGTATTCCTTTTCATTATGGAATATACAATGCTGCCGCAGGACAAAAAGTTTTTCCTATACAGATGACAGAGACAATTGTTTTTGTTATAATTTTTGGAATAGCATTTTGGATGTATGTTTCAGAAAAAAAGAACTGGCTTCAGGTGACGGTTATTGCATCAGCACTTGCCAAGGCGGGGCTAGATTACCTAAGAGATAGTCACATTGATCAGGTGCTAAGTGTAAACCAGATAATGAGCATAATCGCTTGCATTGCAGTAATAATAATCACAATTATATGGAGGAGATTACATGGAAGAGCAGAAAAACTTTGAAAACATATCTCCAGAGGATTACAAATTTGATCCCTATACAGGAGAGCCTATAAAAAAAGAAGATAATGATTATAATTATGACCCTTATACAGGGGAAAAAATAGAGAAAGCTAATCCCGTGGTAGAGCAGGTTACGACACCAGTACAGGATTCGCCTGAAGAAAATAAAAAAGAGACTATGTCTGCAAAGGACAAGATGATAGCAAATGCCTTGTGTATAGTGTCTTTGATATGTGCGGTTGTGCCGGGTATTGTATATTCCATTAATATATATGGAAGTGATGTAGCTAAGGCTATCAATGAATATGTGCCGGCGCCGACCTCAAGGTTTGGTTCAGAATTGGAATCTATTATA
>JAZRXQ010000175.1:0-9873 GCA_045600305.1 Lachnospiraceae bacterium | reverse complement strand
GTGGGTATATCGGGATATCCCTGAAGCGAGAAGGCATGGGGATAAAGGCAGTTATTTCAGATAGCGGAAGCGGGATTTCCGAGGACGAGGTTCCATATATTTTTGATAAATTTTATCAGGCAAAAAGCAATAAAAAAGGTTCTGTTGGCAATGGAATAGGACTTACAATCGTAAAAAAGATACTAGACCTACATAATGGAAGTATAGGCTGTGCCAGCAAATTAGGTGAAGGAACGAGATTTACAATTTTATTAGGTTAAAAAATATTTGATGCTAGAAAGCCCTTTCTACTGAACGAATAGTTCGGTGGGAAGGGCTTTTTTTCGTGATATGCCCAGTTCTATAGGTGAAAAAATCAGTGCGTACTAGGCAAATGACGAAAATGCATTTTCCCGTGATATGCTCTGTACGTTTAAATGGCAAGCGACTATAATCGGCACACAACCTGAGAGGACAAGCAAAGGAGGATGCAATGCAATCCAAGCTAATCATTTTGGATAAAGAAATAGGAGCAGGGCTGGCCAAATATGTGATGAGTCGAAATAGGCTTATGTCGGTTGTCTTATGTGATAGCCTGGACGGTTTTATACGAGCATATGATGATGGCAAAGACTCAATTGGATTAATTGGCAGAGATTATTTAGACGCTTCCAAGGGAAAACTAGAGGAGAGAGAAAAGACCTTATTCATACTAGAAGAAAGAGAAAAGCTGCAGGGAGGTAATAGCCTCCATAGATATCAGGCAGCAGATCAGTTACTCAAGAAAATGTATGCAAGGCTTATGGAGACGGGAACATTTTTATCAGGAACCTCAGTAGCCATGTATGACAAAAGGATTGTGGGGATATGCGCACCACTAGGGACACCCATTCAGACTGAATTAGCGTTTGTATATGCTCTTAAGTGTTCTTTGGAGCGAAATACTTTGTTTTTGAGCTTTAATTATTACAGCGGTTTTTTTGATTCGTTGGCAGATTCTGACCATCAGCATGATATAGGAGATCTTTTTTATGAGATGAAAAAGGGTGCAGGTGCAGGACTGGCAATAGAATCAATGGTCCACACTGCGGGGAGGCTGGATTACGTGTTGCCAGTGTCCAGGCAGATGGATTTAGAGGACCTACAAGCGGATGATTTAGCAGGACTATTTGGTAGGCTACCGGCGGAAAGTGAGTATGAGGTTATAGTTTTAGATTTACCAGCCAGACCCTCCTTTTTGCGGGCAGCATACCACCTGACATCGCAGCTTTATGTGCTTAGAGAAGAAGGCAAGGTATCAGAAAAATCTGTAGAGTACCTAAAGGCTGATCTAAAGGAAGGCCCTTCAAAGAATCAGGGTGAAATCAAGGAGCTGATCCTTAAAGGTAGTTACGAGAGGCACATACTAAATATTACAGAAGCAGACCAGCTATTAAATGGACAGCTTTTTGAATTTATAAAAAGAGAAATGGATAGTTGAAATGACAGAATACGAGGATCAGATAAGAAAAAAAGTCTTATGCAGACTTGATTTGTCAAGAGAAATACAGGATGAGGATATATATGAGCTAATAGACGAAGAAGTAAGACTATGTGAGCATAGGCTTTCTCTCAATATGAGGCTAAATGCCAGAAAAAACGTATTTGATTCATTAAGAGGTTTTGACGTGCTCCAAGCACTGATAGATGATGATGAAGTGACGGAGATTATGGTCAATAGCTCTAAGAACATATTTTACGAGAAAAAGGGCAAGCTCTATAGGTGGGAGAGTGGCTTTGCTTCGCCAGATAAGCTAGAGGATACTATCCAGTCAATAGTTGCCGCTGGAAACAGAATAGTCAACGAAGCGTCTCCAATAGTGGATACCAGATTGCTAACAGGAGCCAGAGTCAACATCGTCCTGGCACCAATAGCAATAGATGGCTCTGCCATAACCATAAGAAAGTTTCCAAAGAGAGCAATCAGAATAGATGATTTATTGGCACTTGGATCTATATCCCAGGAAATAGCAGATTTTCTAAGGCTAATGGTAGAGTGTGGCAGCAATATCTTCATATCGGGCGGAACTGGCTCCGGCAAGACTACCTTCTTAAACGCATTGAGTGGCTATATTCCAAAGACAGAAAGAGTAATCACCATAGAGGATTCAGCTGAGCTTCAGATAGAAGGAGTGGCCAACTTGGTCCGCCTTGAGACCAGGCAGAGCAATCTTGACAATGTGGCAACTATTTCGATAAGAGATCTCATTAAAACGGCACTGAGAATGCGCCCCGACAGAATTATCGTCGGTGAGTGCCGAGGCGCAGAGACATTAGACATGCTGCAGGCTATGAATACAGGACATGACGGTAGCTTGTCTACAGGACATGCTAACTCCTGTAGAGATATGTTAAGTCGTCTTGAGACCATGGTTTTGATGGGAATGGAGCTGCCGTTGGCAGCAATTAGAGGGCAGATTGCATCAGGAATAGATTTAATGATTCACCTTTCGAGGTACAGAGATAAGAGTAGAAAATTATCTGACATAGTGGAGGTGACAGGAATGAATGGTGGAGAGGTAGAACTAAATTTGCTCTATCAGTTTGAGGAAACAGGCGTAGTAAATGATAGGATTCAAGGCAAATGGATGAGAAAAGGAAAGATAAAAAATAAAGATAAGCTTGCTGCGGCAGGCTTGTTGAGAGAGTACGAGGAGCTTATGAATGGACTATAGCACATACAGGTTTTCGGTAAAAGAATATGTACAGTATTTTCTATTTACGGCGGCACTGGCTGGGCTAATAGGCTGGTTATTTTATAATTCAGCCTGGGGGTTGATTTTGACGGCACCACTCTATCCCTTGGTACTAAAAAATAGAAGAGAAGTACTTTTGGAAAAAAGATCCAATGAGCTGGCGACACAATTTAGAGATTCAATTTCGGCGGTAGGAGCGGCTCTAAATGCTGGATATTCAATAGAAAATGCCTGGAAAGAGGCATTAATTGAAATAAAAGGGCTACATGGAGAAAAATCGATTATGGCAAAAGAGCTGGGAATATTAGTCGGTCGTCTATCTATGAATGAGCCTATTGAGGACATATTGACGGACTTTGCAAATAGAAGCGGGTCGGAGGACATAATGAACTTTTGCGAGGTGTTTATCTTTGCAAAACGAGGAGGCGGAGATTTTCTAGGGATTATCAGAGCTTCCAGTGTGAGAATAGCCAGAAAAAACGAGCTTATGCGAACACTAACAACAGATTTAGCGTCCAGACGACTTGAGGGAAGAGTCATGAGCATCATGCCCATGGGAATACTTCTATATATGACAATAACCTCTCCAGGGTACTTCGATGTGCTCTATCATAATACTACAGGAATTATAGTCATGAGCGTCTGCTTGGTTGGGTATGCAGGGGTGTTTATGTTATCTGAGAAGATGCTCAAAATACGAGTTGAGGTGTAGATGGATAAGATCATCGCGCTTATAAAAGAAAACTGGAATAGTCTAAAGCTTTATTTTTTGATTGCCATTGTAGCTATAGGATTGGCAATAGCTGTTGGAATGACAGAAAAGAATGAGGATAAGGTAGTTAGTCAGGCAATAGAAAAGAGTGAGCCAGGTGAAAAAAAGATAAAGGAAAGCTACTTACTGGAAATTGAGGGACTAGTAAGTGAGTATCCATTTGAGGTAGAAATAGATAATCGTAAACTCACCTTTGAGGAACAAAAAAAGTATTTTGGAAAAGCTATTGCTGAGCTTGAAAAGGAGATACTAGGCGAGAACAAGGGTCTAGATTATATTGACAAACCGCTCAATCTTGTTAAGGAATTGCAAAACGGACTGATAAAGGTCTCATATAGCTGGGGCAATCACAGAGCTATTAACTATGCTGGCGAGCCAGTGGAGAATAATCTGAAAAAGGAAGGGATTCTAGTTGAGATTACAGCCACGCTTAAGTATAGAGATGTAAAAATAGAGCACGTTATTCCTGTGCGTGTGTATCCAGTTGCCAAGACTCAGGAAGAGGAAGTGATAGAGCTAATCGGAGAGGTAATAGAAGGTCAAAATGAATCGGAATCAAATATAGTTATGCTTCCACAAAAGATAGGCGATTCTGCAATCAAATGGGATAAACCCAAGGAACTCAATAAAAGTATGATTGTTCTCATCATAGGACTTGTTGCTATGGTGGCAGTGGCATTGGGAAAAAGGAATGATGCCAGGAAAGCAAAAAGGGAGAGGGAGAACACACTTAAAGAGCAGTATTCAGGGGTATTAAACCAGTTATCCTTGCTTTTATCCGCGGGAATGACGGTTATGAATGCTTGGGAGAGAGTAGTCCAAAACTACAGAAAGAAGCAGCTAAAGGACAAGCGAATAGCTTATGAGGAGATGGAGACAACCTACAATCAGATCAAGGATGGCATGTCAGAGAGGCAGGCGTATGAACAGTTTGGTGAGAGAGTGGGTGTGTCTGAGTATCGAAAGCTGGCAAGCCTACTGGCTCAAAATCTAAGAAAGGGAACCGCAGGACTGAGCCGCATCCTAGAGGAGGAATCTATAGATGCTTATTCTAGGCAGGAGAGCATAGTTAAGAAAAAGGGAGAGGAAATGTCAACCAAGCTGCTGCTTCCCATGATGCTGATGTTGGGTTTGGTAATTGTAATTATAGTGATTCCGGCAATATTTAATTTTGGAGGTTAAGTGAATGAACAGATTTGAAAAGACAGTAATAAATATAAAAACGCGCATGACTCATGCCTGGCTTTACACTAAGGAAAAGCTAAAATCGAATGCAGGAATGGGAACTGTGGAGATAATACTCATTATAGTTGTTCTTATTGGTCTTGTAATTATATTCAAGGATCAGATTAGTGGTCTGGTTGAGCAGGTGTTTGAGAGTATCAACAGCAAGTCAACAGAGGTAACAGACTAAATGAATAGGGCAAAAGGCAGTTTGACAGTCTTTGCTACGCTTACGCTAATGCTGGTGGCTTCATTTTTATTTTCTTTTTTGGAGTATGCACGTTCCGACGGAATAAGGGCATATGTAAAAATGGATCCGCCCGCCAGCACGGCTAGTCTTTTATCTAAATACAATAGAGAGTGCTTTACTAGGTATGGAATTTTGTTATTAGATGGAGCACTTAAGGGAGAAAATCTGGATATAGCAGAGCTTAATGGGATTCTTCAAGAGTATTCACAAAATAATATGAAGCCTGTCCATGAAAAGAAAATGTTGTTTATGGATACGGTGAATTTTTTTCAATGCGATACCAAAGATGTGTCTATAGAGGAGTTCTTACTGGCGACAGACTATGAAGGGGAACCCTTTAGACGTTTGTGTGCTGATTCTATGACGTATGAATATCCAATAGATTTAGCAGAAAGGCTCTACAAAGAGATAGAAGAAAAAGCAACCGATGCTGAGACTGCCAAGAGTGACGCAGATAGCGCAACAAGCTCTGCGTACAGCGCAATTAATGATAGAAAAGCAGCATACGTTGAGGAGTATTCTGTGGACGAGGAGTTTCCTGTGGAACCACCAGAGGTTGAGAGTAACCCCATGGATGACATGGAAAAGGTCAAGACCATGGATATTCTGAATTTGCTGGTGCCGGCAGAAAAGCATATTTCAGATAAGTCTATGGGACTGGAGAACAGCTTGGTCAATAGAGATATTAATGCAGGAAATATGGACTTCCAAGCAGATGGCGATTGGTATGAAAGATTCCTGTTTGATGAATTTTTATATCGGCACTTTACCAATTATCAAACCTCAGATAATGCTAAAGACAAGGCGTTAGATTATGAGCTTGAGTATATTATTTCAGGTAAAAATAGCGACAGAGATAACCTAAGACAGGTAGCGGGGGATATTCTCGGAATGAGAGAGGGTATGAATTTTTTGTATCTGCTTAGCTGCACAGAGAAAAGACAGAGTGCCCAGGCGTTGGCGACAGCGATTTTGTCAGCATATCCCGTTGCTGAAATTGCAAATATTGCAGTAATGCTTGGAATACTGGCCGCGTGGGCATTTGCCGAGAGTGTGTTAGATGTGCGAGCCCTTTTAGCTGGAGGAAAAATCAACTGGTTTAAGACAGATGAAGATTGGACACTTGGAATAGAAAATATAGCTTCAATTGCCAGTAGTGGGATCAGGGCAAAGGATGCTGGTTCAACGGGACAGGACTACGACGATTACATAAAGACTCTGCTGTATACAAAATTAGCAAGAACCCTAAACTACAGGACAATGGATGTAATAGAAAATCAGGTTCACAAAAAGCCTGGCTATGAGAGCTTCAAGATGGATCATGCGATTATAAGCTTAAAGGCTAAATTTGAGTATAGTGCCAATACGGTGTTTTCGGATTTAGTTAGTGTCGATAGAGCAAGTCTGGGAAGCTATAGCTACTATAGAAGCACAGAGGATACTTACCTAAAGAAAAAAGAAGCTTAATGACGCAGATAGACAACACAGATATTTTGGGCAAGGTGCCTCGGCAGCTAATCTAACCACGCAAAATAATAGTAAATACCCTACCCCTATATAGATAAACTATGGATAACTTATCTTCCTTCAAAAATAATGAGGCATCTTGCCGAAAATATCTGAAGGCTTCTATGTCTATAGAAGCTGTTGTCATAATACCCATATTCGTGTGCTTTATGGTATTTATAATGTTTATGTTTCGCGTTTTGCAGGTTCAGATAACTATGGAAAAGGCATTAAGAATTACTGCAGAAACGCTAGCAGTGACAGCATATGATACTTACGACGAAGAGGAGAAGACTGCAAAGGGGGAAGCAGTCGATTTGATTGCGGCAGAGGCACTTTTACTATCAAAGCTAGATGAATATGATTGCCCGACATCGTTTATTGACGGGGGAAAAATAGGAATTTCTCTTTTATTATCAGAATTTGATGGGGAAGATATAGAGCTTAGAGCAAGCTATGATATGTCACCAATGGTCAATTTTTTTGGGAGATTTACGTATCATTTTGTTCAATGCTCTGTAGCAAGAAAATGGATAGGCGATGGAGAAATAAATGAAAATGGTGGTAATAGCACGGAAAATGATGACTGGGTTTATATTACTCCAAACGGAACGGTTTACCATTTGAGCAGAGGATGTCATTATCTGGATTTAAGTATAAGAGAGGTTGCGAGTTCAAATGTATATTACGAAAGAAATGCCTCTGGAAGCAAGTTTACGGCTTGTCCTCTGTGTAAGAAAAACACGTGGAAATCCTTTGTATATATCACAGATTATGGAGAGAGTTATCATTCAAGTCTGACCTGTTCGGGACTTAAGAGAACAATAATGATGATTAGAAAGAAGGAAGCAATAGGTAAGGGGCTAGGTTGTTGTAGTAAGTGTACAGCGAATGCGGCATAAGGAGAGGATAGGAAAGCAGGATGGCAGGACAAATAGGAATAATGGGCATGCTGGCAGTTGCCAGTGCTCAGGATATAAAGAAAAAACAGATAAAGACTACTGTAGTTGTAATCTTTTCAATATTAGCGGTGATAATTCATATGTTTACCAATGAATTAACAATTACCAATATGCTTTTGGGAGCGATACCAGGGGTAGTGCTGATGGGGTTGTCATTTTTAACAAGGGGGAAAATAGGACTAGGTGATGGAGTTGTTGTAGCAGCAAGCGGATTGTTTTTAGGCTTGCAAAAGAACATAGAGCTGTTTTTAACAGGCTTAATACTTTGTGGATTATGGGCGTTAGCTTTGGTAGTCATAAGAAAGAAAAAGCGTGATTATGCTATTCCATTTGTACCTTTTTTGCTTGCGGCTTATATGGAGATGCTGATTGTGGGGGCGATTAGCGGGCAATGAAACTAGACGGATATTTTACAATAGAAGCAGCGGTGTATGTGTCACTATTTATCTTTGCTATTGCTAAGGGCATGATGATTGGAGTCGATTTGAGCAAGGAAGTGACTAACTCAACGGTTATGGATGAAGCATACATGGATTTTGAAGAAGCAGATTTTATATGGAAATACAGCTTGGTGAAGAAAGGAGTTGACTTTATAGGTGGAGATTCAGTATCAGAGGAATCTAAAAAATAGTTATATGATTGTAATAGAGAAGAATCCTGTGCTGAATATGGACGGTCAGCTGGCTGAAAAAATGCTATCTGGCGCAGGAGTAGATGGACTTCTAAAATACGTGACGATGGAGCATGAGGGACAGATGACCTTTTGGTATAATATCACTGGTTATCAAAATCTTAAGGATATAATTTCACTTGGAGGATTAGATAGTGGTCTGATAAAAAGTATTTTTAAAAGCCTTATGTCCGTAGCTGACAGATTAATCAATTACTATCTCAGGGAGGAGCATATTTTACTTGGAATGGATCAGATATATATGGATTCTGCAGCAACCAAGGTATGGTTTACCTATGCACCAATGGAAGAAAATGGATTGGCTGATAGTGTTTTTAAGCTACTGGAGCAGATGCTTCCCTTTATCAATCATGATGATAAGGAGGCAGTAAAACTGGGATATGGATTATATGAAGCGTGTAAGGGAAAAAACAGTGATATATGGAAAGCCTTTGAGGCTATGCTCTCGGACAGCGGGGGGCGAAGCGATGCGAAGTCAAGAGAATTATCTAGAGCAAAAAAGCTAGATATGCTAGAAAAACCTCAGATTGTCGCAGAGGAATACAATTACGCCAAGGATACATCCATAATAGGAAAGCTAAAGAGCTTTTTTACAGAGGATATTTTTACAAAGGAAAAGGAAATAAATGTTGAGGAAATAAAGGAGGTTGAAAAAGAGGAGGCAGAGCTAGAGGTAGAAAATGACAATCGATGGGCAACAGAAAATATAGGAACGGATGGAGCAATAGCTGGCTGTCTAAAATACGAGGGAAATGGCAGGCAGGAGGATATGTTTGTAGATAAGGATGTCTATTTGATTGGATGTCACAATCCAAAAGCTAATGGAAATATCAAGGCAGCGTCTGTTAGTCGTAATCACGCAAGGGTTACTAGAGAGGGAGACAAATACTATATTGAAGATCTCAATTCCAGAAATGGAACATTTTTAAACGGCGATTTACTGACGTATAGACAGAGGTTTTTGCTATCACCAGGAGATAGTGTAAGATTTGCTGCGGAGACCTACCGCTTTTACTAAATTTGCTTTGCCTTTTTGGTCCGTTTATGATAATAATTAATACAGTATTCTAATTTATGAGGACTAAATCATGAAGATTAATATTTATTACGGCGGACGAGGGGCTTTAGATGATCCTACCTTATATGTGCTCAGTAGAATAGAGCAGGCTCTATCTGAACTCCAGGTCACAGTAGACAGATACAATATCTATGAGAGCAAGAATAATATCTCAGTATTACCTCAAACACTCAAGGATGTAGACGGTATAATTCTCGCCACAACAGTTGAATGGTTGGGTATTGGTGGATATATGCAGCAATTTTTGGACGATTGTTGGTTGTATGCTGACAAAAATAAGCTGGGAAGAATCTATATGATGCCAGTTGTTATGTCCACCGCATACGGGGAGAGAGAAGCAGAGCTTACCCTTATGAACGCGTGGGAGACTCTTGGAGGAATGCCCTGTAGTGGACTTACGGGATATGTAGAGGATTTAGTGTCATTTAGAGAAAATGAAGAGTATGGTACTATTATAGAGAAAAAAGCAGAAAATCTATATAGAACTATTTCAAAAAAGATGAAAAGTCTTCCTTCTAGCAATCAGGAGATGTCGAGAACGGTTCTTGTAACCAAGCAGTTAGAGTTGACTCCAGAGGAAGGAGAGAAGCTTTCTGAGTACGTATCTGACGACAAGTATGTAGAACAACAGAAAAAAGATATAGCTGAGCTTGCTAAGATGTTCAAGACCAAGGTC
>JAZRXQ010000174.1:0-8321 GCA_045600305.1 Lachnospiraceae bacterium | reverse complement strand
GTTTATGATGGTTTTATGCGGAGTAGCTCCTTTCGCATACAAAAGAGAAGATGGCGTATATGTTGTTCCAATAGCTTGTCTAAAGAATTAGTAAGGAAACATATCCAAGCATAAGACATCAATTCAAACCAGACATTTCATGTTGAGACGGCTGTTTGGATAGAAAATGTCGTAGAAATGTCATAGAAAATTCATTTAGAAATGAGGTGGACGTATTGTCAGAAAAAAATTGGGAACTAGAATTAAATGAATATATACGTCAAGGTGAACCCGACAAGGTAGACAAGAGCAATGCTTGGAAAACGGCAATTGGTCTTCAAGATGTTGATGGATTGAAACCTTCTGAATATTTAATAGAAACTGCGAAGGAACATATAGAAGGTAAAATAACTATATCTGAAGCGGACAAACGAATTCAAAGTAACCATTATAAAGATATTAACAGGACATAATATATGAGAAAAAAAGGATATATCATAATAAGTATAGTTATTTTATTTATGCTAACATTTATTGTGAATACTCATTCAAAGGATGTTCACGCAGCAGATAAGATTTCTATCAATAAAACTAGTCTAAAATTAAAAGAGGGCGTTTCCTATAAATTAAAGCTGAATGGAGCAACTACAAAAAATAAGTGGAAATCTTCTAATCCAGATGTGGCTAAGGTTACAAAGAATGGGACAGTAACTGCAAAGAAAGCTGGTAAAGCAACAATTTCTATAAAACATAATAATAAAACCTACAAATGCAAGCTGCAGGTATATTCAGGAGATTTTAATCACAAACATAAATATAAAAATAAGACAACTGTGAATTGGTCGTATTTGATTTTGGACCCTGAGATATTGCCGTATGGAAGCTTTAGTACAGGACTTGTCAGCGGTAGAATGTTTGAAGTAACAGATATACCGGAAATGATTAGTTTTGAATCGGGTACTGGTTGGGGAAATGGTGGATTAAAAATATATGACGGAATATATAGAGCCGGTAAGTTGATTGATTCTACACATTTTAAGCTAGATAAAGATTTAAATGTATATGATTTTTATAGCAGTGGGGATATATCACAAATAACAGATGATACTGACGTAATCGATTTGGAAAAGCTCGACTGGTATTGCATTCACGATCAGGTTTCAGTTTCATATGTATGCGAATATTGTGGTGCTGTTAAAAATAATAATATATATGCTTATGGTGGAAAAGCAGGTACAGCATGGGATGATTTAAGAAATGAAAATTTCACGAAGTATACGCATTCAATAGATGGAAAAAGCTGTACGTGTAGAGATTTTATTAGAAAGCAGTATGGTTGTATGTGGTTATATGTTACTATGGCTCCCGAGGCTTTTGGAGATAGTAAAGTAATGAGAGTAACATCACCACTTATTAAAGAGGGCGTCATGGTACATTATGAGCCGACACCTATTAATATTAAATTTAGCAGATGTAAGCATGAGAGAGAACTTGTCTTTTGTGCTACTACGTATGATTATGGCCCCAAAAATTTGGTCATAGATGACATTGAGCACAATAGATATATGTGCTTAGATTGCGGAGCAATTCTTTATATGAAAGATAGGGTCTGTCGCTAACGACAGACCCTATCTTTATTAGTTTAATTCACCCCAGGCTTCCTGGAGCTTATTTATGATGTTAAGATGCTGAGGGCAGGCCTTTTCGCAGGCACCACACTGTAAGCACTTTTCGGGTGTCATATCAAGGCGCTTGAGCTCTGATACATTCCAGTTATGCCCTACTGGAATATCGTATAACGAGCCTTCGTTCCATGCTGAAAATACTCTGGGGATGTCTACGCCACCAGGACAAGGCATACAGTATCTACAGCCTGTACAGCCGATTTTGGTTCTGGCATTGTATGCGTCGCGAACCTTGCTAATGAGGGCTAATTCCTCGTCTGACATGATGCCAGGCTCGATGCTGTCAAAGATTCTAAGATTATCCTCTATCTGCTCTGCTTCGTTGCAGCCAGAGAGCACAGTCATGATCTGAGGGTGATTTCCGAGCCATCTAAATGCCCACTCGACAGGAGATCTCTTGACAGAGAATCCGTCATATAATGCTTGAATATCGTTAGGAGCACTTGCTAGCTTTCCTCCGAGTAATCCTTCCATGATTACCACAGGAATACCTAATTCGCCAGCCAACTTTAATCCTTTCTCACCGGCCTGATTATCGATATCCATAAAATTATACTGAATCTGAACCATATCCCAATCGTAGTCCTTGATGATATATTCAAAGTCTTCATATGGTCCATGGAATGAGAAGCACTTGTATTTTATCTTGCCAGCTTTCTTTAATTCATCAAAATATTTATCTGCACCAATCTCCTTGAACTTGAGCCATCCGCCCTTATTGATTCCATGCATCAGGTAGTAATCTATGTGGTCAGTCTGGAGTTTTTTAAGCTCACTCTCAAAGAGCTCTTCCATGCTGGCTCTATCATGAACAAAATCTAATGGCATTTTGGTTGCGATAGTAACCTTGTCTCTATAGCCATCAAGTAGCGCTTTGCCAAGAACCGTTTCTGATGTCTTGTCCAGATAGATATAAGCGGTGTCTAGATAATTTACCCCACCATCTATCGCCTGACGAATAAGAGAAATTGCTTTTCCCTCGTCTATACAGCTGTCTCCTGAAGCTGCTCCATTAAATCTCATGCATCCCAAGCCAAAGAGAGATGCATCCATCTCAATATTATTAAATTTTCTGTACTTCATCGTACCGCCTTTCTCCCTATTTGATGTAATTAATCCCCACACATACCATTATATTCTAAGTCCAGTTTTTTTCAATGTAAATATGATAAGATGGCATCAAAGAAACCATAATTAGGAAATCAAGAAAAAAACAAGAATTAAAATACACCAACTAACTGCTATAAATGATATTATAAAAGTTAGCAGGAGGTGCAGCCTTGAATAAAACAAGTAAAAACAATTCAATAAGCTACAGCTTAAGAAGGGCGTTTATAAATCCGTTTTCTATAATTTTGTTTGTATTGGGAATAATCTCGATTATAACAGAGTGCATTATGGAAAGTGACTATAGCAAGAATTTTTCTACGGCTATCATTATTTTTTCTATGCTCTTAATAAGTGGGATAGTGCGCTTAATTCAGGAGTTAAGAGCAAAAAAGAACTCCGATACTCTCATAAATATGATAAATACCGAGAGCACAGTAAAGAGGGATAACGAGTGGATAAATATCAAGTCCAGCGAGGTTGTGATAGGAGATGTAGTTCGTCTGCAAGCAGGAGACAGAGTCCCCGCCAAGCTTAGAATTACAAGGACCAGTGATCTATATATGTCACATTCAGTGCTGACAGGTGAGAGTGCAATTTTTGAAATGTGTTCTGATGATGATAACAAAAATATCGCTCTGGCAGGTTCAGCAGTTGTTGGAGGAAGTGGAGAGGGCGAGGTTATTGCTCTAGGAGATACTGTCCTTGGCGAGATAAAAGAAAAAGTGATAGATAAGAGGAGCAGCTTTGACAGAGGAGCTACTTCTATCGCCAAGGTACTGATTCGTTTTATGTGCATTTTGGTTCCCGTTGTTTTTGTTCTGACAGGGATAACACAGGGGGATTGGATAACATCACTTTTGTTTGCGCTTTCTGTAGGTGTTGGACTCACACCAGAGCTGCTACCCATGGTGGTAAATGCATGTCTGGCCAAGGGCGCAGCGTCTATGGGAAAAAAGCAGACCATAGTAAAAAACCTAAGTGCTATGCAGGGCTTTGGAAGCATGGATGTACTCTGTGTAGATAAGACGGGAACGCTGACAGGTGATAGTATAGTATTAGAATACTATATGGATGTGTTGGGTAATGAGAGCAATCAGGTGTTAGAATATGCACTACTAAACAGTGTGTTTCACAGTGGGGTAAAAAATCCTTTGGACGAGGCAATTATTAAGTGTAGGACTATGCCTGGCAAGGAGGATTACTTCAACTCATTTATTTCAGAAAATAAAAAGCTTGATGAAATCCCCTTTGACCATGATAGAAAAATGGCATCGGTGCTTATTGGCGGTAAGGAAAAAAACACACTTATCTCAAAAGGCAGTGCATATGTGCTGGCATCAAAATGTAAGTATTTTTCCTACAAAGGCGAAATACATCTGATGGATGAGACTAAGTCTGATAGTATACATGCAGTTATAGATGAAATGCTAGATGAGGGGATGAAGGTCTTAGCAATCGCTTACAAGGAGATCGAAAAAGACACCATAGAAAAAAGTGATGAAGAGGACCTAATTTTACTGGGATACCTTGCATTTTTTGATGCACCCAAGGAATCAGCAAAAAGCGCGATAAAAAAACTGGAAGAATTAAATGTTGCTGTAAAGGTGCTGACAGGGGATGATGAAAATGTGGCTATCTCCATATGTAAGAGATTGGGAATAGATGTTTCTCAGAGGATAACAGGAAAAGCTTTTGATCTATTATCGGAAGAAGAACAGTTAATTATCTCACAAAAGACAAATCTATTCACTAATGTATCTCCAAGGCAAAAAAGTAAAATTGTAAAGCTCCTACAGGCAGGAGGCAATTCGGTTGGATTTTTAGGTGATGGCATGAATGACTTGCCAGCCATCGTCAGTTCGGATGTTGGAATATCGGTAGAGCAGGCATCTGACGTAGTAAAGGAGGCATCCGATGTTATCCTCCTAAAAAAAGATCTGAATGTACTTGAAGAGGGTATATTGGAGGGAAGAAAAGCCTTTGCAAATACAAGAAAATATATAAAAATAACAGCATCATCAAATTTTGGTAACATTTTTTCTATTGTTATTGCTAGTATTTTCCTGCCATTTTTGCCCATGACATCATTACAGCTATTGCTACTTAATTTGCTATATGATGTCTTGTGTCTGGTTATTCCTTGGGACAGTGTGGACGAAGATGTATATAAAAAGCCACAGGAATGGTCAGGGAAAAATCTAGGTAGATTTATGAGATGCTTTGGACCAATCAGTTCAATACTTGATTTTGCAACTTTTGCATTTTTGTTTTTTGTAATCTGTCCACTAGTGGGTGGAGAAAACCGAGAACACTTTATAGCGGTTTTTCAGACGGGATGGTTTTTAGAATCCATGTGGACACAGGTGCTTATACTTCATATGCTAAGAACTAAAAAAATCCCATTTGTACAGAGTAAACCTGCTAAGATTGTGACTGCGGTGACTCTGATTGGAGTGGTTTTGTTTACAGTATTTACTTTTACGCCCTTGGGTGCGATTTTTGGACTTACAGTTTTACCCTTAGAATACTTTTTATTCCTGATAGGAATCATTGTAGGGTATATGATATTAGTGTCTATTGTTAAAAAAATCTATATAAGAAAATATTCTGAATTGACTTAGGAGGGAGTGGACTTGAAGAAAAATATTGAATATTTTAGTCTATCTCCCACATTGGCGAGGTATCTATCAGATAGACTAAAGGAGTCTGGTGTAGAAGGGGCAGGGGAGTTAGCCTCTAAGATTTATGATTTGGAAAATAAAAAGAATAGTGCTCTGATTATAGAGATGAATGAAGGCGGTGCTGTAGGTACATTTTCCGACAGTATATGTATTGATGAATTAGAGATAATACCCAGATACCGAAGAGTTATCGTGTCGGGGAAGGAGGCATTACTTACACCCAAGGAATATGACATTCTCTATTTTCTGGTGAGTAATCGTGGAGAGATTTTTACCAAGGAGCAGATATATAAGGCGGTATGGGAGGATGAATATCTGATGGATGACAGTAATATAATGTCCTTTATCAGAAAGCTAAGAAAAAAGATAGAACCAAATCCTGATGCACCTAAGTATATACTAACGGTATGGGGAATAGGATATAAGTTCAACGACAGATAAAAGTTGATTTCTTACTAAAATGCAAGAAAATCGCAAGGTTTTAGCCATGTGATTATTCTTGCTTTTTTTTTATTCTAAATCAGCTGAAAGGAGGTAGAATAGCCATGAAATTCAAGAAAAAAATAGTGGATAAGGTATTTCAGAGAGATGAACAAAACAATGCAATTCACTTTGCTGCAACTCACCAGATTAAAGAGAATCTGAAAAATCTAGGCACAAACCTAAGGGGATTATCTTTAGATGAAGTAGCAAAAATGCGTGAAAAGTATGGCAAGAACAAGGTAACAAAGGAAAAGAAAAAATCTCTTCCAAAGAGGTTAGCAGGAGCATTTATCAATCCTTTTACCGCGATTCTTTTTTGTCTGGCTTTAGTATCAACAGTTACGGATATGATATTTCCATACTTTGAGCTATTTGGTAGCAGTCCAGAGGATTTTGACTGTCTGACAGTAGTTATTATTATGACTATGGTGTGCATATCAGGAACACTTAGATTTGTTCAGGAATCCAGAAGTGGTAATGCAGCAGAAAAACTGCTTGCAATGATAACAACTACCTGCACTGTCGATAGAAAAGAGTGTGAGAGACAGGAAATACCAATAGAAAATGTAGTGGTTGGTGATATAGTACATCTTTCGGCTGGAGATATGATTCCTGCAGATGTACGAATTATTGACGCTAAGGATTTATTTGTAAGCCAGTCGTCACTAACTGGCGAGAGCGAGCCTATTGAGAAAATTGGAACTGTTAGTGAGGTCAAGGAAAACATAACAGACTACAACAACATAGCTTTTATGGGTAGCAATGTAATCTCTGGAAGTGCCACAGCAGTAGTTATCTGCACAGGTGATAATACCTTGTTTGGCTCTATGGCAAAGGCTATCGCAGGAGAACCCGTAGAGACCAGCTTTACAAAGGGTGTTAATGCAGTTAGCTGGGTATTAATTAGATTTATGTTTATCATGGTTCCTGTAGTTTTCTTTATAAATGGAATTACCAAGGGCGATTGGCTAGAGGCATTTCTGTTTGGAATATCTGTGGCAGTAGGCTTAACTCCTGAGATGCTACCTATGATTGTGACAACCTGCCTGTCTAAGGGCGCGGTTTCTATGAGTAAGAAACAGACCATAGTAAAAAATCTAAATTCGATTCAAAACTTTGGTGCAATAGACATTTTATGTACAGATAAGACAGGAACTCTCACAATGGACAAGGTTGTCTTGGAATATCACATGGATGTAGAGGGAAATGAAGATCCAAGAGTTCTCAGGCATGCTTATCTCAACAGTTATTTTCAAACTGGCTATAAGAATCTAATGGATATAGCTATTATAGAAAGAACTGAAGAGGAGGAAGCGGAGAATCCAGCACTTATGGATTTATCAGAAAACTATGTAAAGGTGGATGAGATTCCTTTTGATTTTACCAGAAGAAGACTATCTACGGTAGTCCAGGACAGAAGTGGCAAGACACAGATGGTCACTAAGGGTGCTGTTGAAGAGATGCTTTCAATATGCAGTCATGTGGAGATTGATGGTCAGGTAAAGGAGCTTACAGCTGAATTAAAAAGAAGAGTTTTGGCTAAGGTAGATGAACTCAATGATGACGGACTTCGAGTAATAGCTATAGCACAAAAAAGTAATCCATCACCAGTAGGTGCATTTGGCGTAAAGGATGAGTGCAATATGGTAATGATGGGATATTTGGCATTTTTAGACCCGCCTAAGGAGTCTACCGCAGCAGCCATACAGGCACTTAAAAATTATGGTGTTACTACCAAGATACTGACAGGAGATAATGAAAAAGTAACAAAGACAATATGTAAGCAAGTTGGACTAAAGGTTAGCAATATGCTTTTAGGTGCTGATATTGAGGGTATGAATGATGATGAACTCATGAAGGCTGCCAACCAGACACAGGTTTTTGCAAAGCTAACACCTAATCAAAAGGCAAGAGTTGTGACTGCTCTTAGAAATGCAGGTCATACCGTAGGATTTATGGGAGATGGAATCAATGACGCCGCAGCCATGAAGGCAGCAGATGTAGGAATCTCTGTGGATACTGCAGTTGATGTAGCAAAGGAATCCGCGGATATTATCCTTCTCGAAAAGGATTTGATGGTGCTTGAAGAGGGTATAATAGAGGGAAGAAAAACCTATGCCAATATGATTAAGTATATCAAGATGACGGCATCTTCTAATTTTGGAAATATGTTTTCAGTGCTCGCGTCTTCTGCACTTTTGCCATTTTTACCCATGGAGAGCATACATCTAATTTTCTTAAATCTGATATATGACCTTTCGTGTACAGCGATTCCTTGGGACAATGTTGACGAGGAATTTATAAGAGTACCTAGAAAATGGGATGCATCTAGCGTTGGCAACTTTATGATATGGATTGGACCTACAAGTTCAATTTTTGATTT
>JAZRXQ010000173.1:0-2291 GCA_045600305.1 Lachnospiraceae bacterium | reverse complement strand
AACAAATCATCGTAACTGGTCAAGCTGATGTTTGCGCCTTTTCTCGCCATCTGCTATCACCTCCTTGGTCAAAGCTCTATAGCCTTCGGCTACTTTGCCCTTGGGATCATGCTTATAAATGGAAGTACCTTCTGCAGCTATCTCAGCAGCTCTAACTGACTGGGGAATCTCAGTATCAAATACCTTGATTTTATCTCCATAGGTCTCTCTGATAAGACTTGCTATATCCTTAGCATAATTGGTTCGATTATCTACCATGGTAAGTAAAATACCTTCAATCTTAAGCTTTGGATTGATCTGTCGTTTTACCTTATTTATTGTCTGAAGCAACTGTTCCAAACCTTTTGCTGGCAAGTAAGCTGCCTGTACTGGGACAACCACATTATCTGCAGCTGCCAAAGCATTGATTGTCAACATACCAAGTGAAGGCATGCAATCCAAAAGAATCACATCATAATCTTTATTCACAGTATCAATGTACTGCTTTAAGATGCTCTCCCTGCTCATAGCATTTACCAAACTCACCTCAAGTCCTGACAATGAAATGTTAGCAGGCATTAGGTCTACACCTTCCGCATGATGAAGTATTCCCTCACCAGGTGCAATAGGCTCTTCCATCATTACCTTGCTCATCATGTCAGTGAGTGTCACATCTAAATCATCTGGTCTTGGATGACCAAGTGCAATTGTCAGTGAAGCCTGTGGATCAGTATCAATAAGTAAAACCTTTTTACCCTCAGCTGCAAGTCCAACACCCAAGTTCTCACAGGTAGTTGTTTTACCTGTTCCACCTTTTTGGTTAACTACAGCTATCGTCGTAGCTCTTCGACTCAAATTTTCACCTCTTTCTAAATACGCCCTTCTGCCATGTCATTGTTTACGAGTGCAGTAAAATAAGCACCCATAGTTAACGGAGCATTATACAGTGAAGACAAAAGATATGCCTTTACATTCTTCACCTTGGTTGTGTTTTTCCTGAAGCATTCAAGCACATAAGATAAATGGCTACCATTAAGCTTCATTAACTGACTCTTTACTACCGCTGCCGGTTTGTAATCGCCTGCAACCATAATTCTCGCTTGTCCTGAACAAATGGTATCAACCATAATTGCTATCATTTCATCGATTAAATCTTTTTCATACGGACAATCATGAATCAATATTTCATAATCCACTTTCTCTCTGATATAGCGTAATGTGGCTTCCCTCTCATCCATCGCATCAGATTCCTCTGATAAGATAAGATTGGTATTATTAAACTCAGTATTATTAATATCTATATTATTAGGTTGTGATTTTCCAGGTTCTAGACTTGTGATATTCATTGCTCTAGAATTGTGATTTTCACTGTTCAAGAATTGTGAATTTCGAGGGTTGTGGATAAAGTTCTTCACATATATCTGACAAGGTTTCCCCTGCCCCTTCCTTACTCTCTCGATTAGCTTTGCTTTATGCTCCAGCTCATTAAACAATTTAATAGCTTTCTGCTCAGCGCAGCCTAGTGATTGCATCACCGATTTCACGGTGCAAATAATATAGACTCTACCTTGTTCATCTACCCAACCATTTTTGGCTGACAAATTCATTCGGTCCAACAAAATGCCATACAAGGTCTTAGCTTCTGCAGATATCCCAGAGAAGTGCTCCTCTGTGAAGAGCACTTTGGGAATCCTGTAAAAAGCATAGGTATCTGCTTCAGGGCCATAGTAATAATCAAATTCCATGACAACAGCCCTTAGAACAGCCTTTCTTCTGAGGCTTCTTTCGAAATACATTGCTACTGATACTAAAAGGGCATCTGGTCAACTCGCAAAAACGATACTTCCATGTCGGACGATAATGTACGCAATCACGGCAGCCTTTAGGCTTGCTATGTGTGGGATTTATAGGAGGCTGTGTCATAAGATAAAACAACTTCTTCTGCTGATAATATCCCATTATTCAATACCTCCTTGTCCTAAAAGCTTCTTTGTGCACCAGCCTATGCAAGGCTGATGCATTCCATAACAACATCCGGTACACGGTGTAATCTTTGGCTCCACTGGCTTAAGAAGGTAATAACAGCGTTCCTCTGTGAGTACGCACCCTTTTTTATTACCACCCCACCAGTAGCAGTATCGACAGTCTTTTGGCTTACCCTCCGCATATAGTCTTCCATCCATTCCTACAACGTCTCCTCACATCTATTTTTCTTTGGAGTAGTAGGAGTCTTTTCGCTCTTTTCAGCTACTTCCTTGGATTTCTTATCAAGGTCCTTAAGAACAGAACCTCTCTCTTCCTTGTCTGCAGCC
>JAZRXQ010000172.1:0-3754 GCA_045600305.1 Lachnospiraceae bacterium | reverse complement strand
TATGTCTCTATCTACATATAAGAGCATGCTAAGAGGCGACTATGTCAACGTAAGTATGTATAGCATGTATCTGGCATATCAATTAACAGGACGTCTGGCATCTGAGCTGACACGTGAATCAGTTGATGAGCTGGAACTTCTTAATAGCTTTCGAAAACTCCCTCCTCACAGAAAAAAGGCTTTAGCAACAATCCTATCCATTGAAAGAGAAATGGACAAAAATGATACTATTGCATTTTCTAAAGATAGGGAAACTCCTACGCTTACTACCTGCTACATTCCAACAGGAAACATGGAGGATGGGATGCTCATGGATTCAACAAGCTATGAGACCATTGACATTAGTAAATTCATCCGTATGTGCCCTGAGTCTATTGACTGTGCCATCAGGATCACATCTAACCATCTACATCCTGTCTATCACCTGGACGATGTACTCTTAATCCACCAGTCTGCTCCCAGAGATGGCGACACAGGAATATTTATACATAAACCTACACATAAAATTTTTATCAGACGTTTCCGTCAAACTAATCCTTGCAGGCTTGACCCTATAAATAATATGGGTCATAGCATCACTGTGGATAGCTACGACCCATCTGATATGAATCAATGGATTAAATTTGGAAAAGTAATGATGAAGGTGGCACATCTATATTAATCTGCCATTAACTCTTTTGCCATCTCATCAAGCTGTGCTAAGCTCTCATCATTAAGCACTGATGTGATTTTTACAGATGTATTTATATAAGTAATATTGCTGCTATTCTCAAGCATAGACTTCATAACCTTGGTAGCATTAGGCATCCAGGTACCATTCTCTATAAAGCCAATGGTCTTATTCTTGAAGCCTCTCTCAGTAAGATGCTCTATAAATGTCTTCATAAACGGGAAGATGTCCCCGTTGTAGGTTGTGGTTGCAAGCACTAGCTTGCCATAACGGAACGCATCCTCAACGCACTCTGCCATATCTTCTCTTGCTAGGTCATTGACAACCACCTTAGGGCATCCACCCTCTGTCAATTTTTGTGCCAGTAGCTCTACAGCTTTTTTCGTATTACCATAGACAGAGGTATAAGCAATTACTATACCTTCACTCTCAACACCATAAGATGACCAGGTGTTATATAGGTCCAGATAATATCCTAAATCCTCACTTAAAACAGGTCCATGTAGAGGACATATAATCTGTATATCAAGTGCTGATGCTTTTTTCAAAAGTGCCTGTACTGGATTACCATATTTTCCAACAATTCCGAAGTAGTAACGTCTCGCTTCACAAGCCCAGTCTTCCTCTTCAACATCCAAGGCACCAAATTTTCCAAAGCCATCCGCAGAGAAAAGCACTTTGTCTGTCTCATCGTATGTAACTATAACCTCAGGCCAGTGCACCATGGGCGCAGTCACAAATGTAAGCACATGCTTTCCAAGCTCTAATTTGCTACCCTCTCCGACAACACATTTACGCTCTGCAAAATCTGTTCCAAAGAAATTTTTCATCATGTTAAAGGCAGGTGCAGAAGACACAACTATTGCCTCTGGATACAGCTCCATAAAATTCTTGATATTTGCAGAATGATCAGGCTCCATATGCTGAACAACTAAATAGTCAGGCTTCTTATCTCCGATTACATTTTTTAGATTATTAAGCCACTCATCTGTAAAATTAGCATCGACAGTATCCATAACTGCAATCTTATCATCCATAATTACATATGAATTGTACGCCATACCGTTAGGTACTATGTACTGCCCCTCAAACAGGTCTATATCATGGTCGTTCACTCCTATATACCTGATGTCTGTTGTAACTTTTACTTCACTCATACTACTACCTCCTGTAAGATTTACTAAATGCATGCACCTATTAAGAATCTAGTGCTATGTTCCTTTGCATTTCTCGATGTGATCCTATATATTATGTGCGAATACATAGGTCAATTTCTGACCTTATATTAGCTATTTACTTAAAAATTACGACCACCATAGCCCCAATGCATCGTAGTATCGTATTTAACATATATGTGGTCTGCGCTAATGCCAAGTACATCACTTAAAATCTCGGTAATAGCTGCTGTAAGCTTATCGAAGGCCGCAGCATTTTCTCCACCATATGCACTCACCTCTACCATGGCGCAGGGTGCAGTATTATCCCCTCTGAAGTACAGATGATACTCTGGCTCGATACCAACCATGAGCCAGCTCTCTGACTTTCCAGGCAAAATAGAAATTGCCTCTCCAAGACGTGACTTAATCTCTGTCTCCTGCGCGGGTGTAACTGTTGTTGAAACTTTTGAATTAATAAATGGCATAATGTTTTCCTCCTGGGGTGATTTTATAATATACTTGTAAATTCAATAATTATACTTGTAAACTTTTTAGCTCCATCATCATTTAAATGATCCATGTCAAAAAAATCATTCTCATCAAATATTCCGTCCCACATAGGCTCATTTAAATCATAATAATGTAATGGATACGGAATATTATCTAGTTCTTCTAAAAGAGTATTTTTCATATCTGAGTTGATAAATTCCTCATATTCTTTTGTGAAAGGTGGAACTACCACATAAAGTTCTTGTTTACTCTCCTCGCAAAACTCGGCTATCTGATTTATCCAAAATCTATTTTCTCTCAAACACTCATCTGATTTGATAAGTCTGTTATGTCGATTAGCTCTATGCTCGGCATATTTTTGACGCACGTCATTGTCAGCAGTTTTCCAAACTAGATTCTTATATTCTTCTTCACAGTTATCCTCTCTAGTATACAAATCATTAAAAAAACTCCCCTTTGAACAAATCAGCTCAAAACAAGCTTTTTCTATCAATGACTTTTCAGCATCGGGTATATCTTTGGCACCAATACTTTCCCAACAGCTATCAGTATTGCCTGTCAAAATAGGTTCATAAACTGATGCTATTATACTCTTTCCCATACTGCTATGACTCATCCTGTCATACATAGCATATTCCCCCAATATCAAGACCACCTTTTTTATGTGGCTACCAACTGACATGTTAGATACATACTGCAAAAGCTTGTAATCATACTCCAAATCCTGCGAGGTCATTGACAAACTAACCTGATGGGATAATTGACTTATATCTATGCCATGCAAACCATAAGATGATCCAAGAATCACGGTATCACATTCGGTCATTTCTATGCATTTGAGCATGAACTTCATATATTCGTATGAGTAATTTTTGGATAGATATTCAGTTAATATTTCTTTCTTATCCATTTCAATGCCCTAATTCTATAGTGGAATATATCCCAAAGCCTTTGTCAAAATCTCCTCCTGCGCTCTGTAAAAAGGATAGTCATGCGACTCATAGCGCACGGGATTCATATAGTTTTCTCCATACTGTATTGTCAAGATTTCATCATAAAGCCTTGGAACAGGTACAGTAATATTTTCAAAAGGAACCTCTATAATCTCATCGTAAAGCTCCCTCTTAAACAAATAATTCTTGTTATAATTGAATCGCCACATTCCTGTAACTAATTCGGTATCCTCTCTTGTATACCTATGTGACAGCTGGTCTATCATATACATTATGGCGCAGTGAAGCTCTCTATCTCTAAGCAGCTTATCACCTGTTCTACACTCTATTTGCGCAATTATAGACTTCTTTTCCTTGTTAGATAATCTTTTTCCTCTCACCTCGACGCACTGATTCCACAGATATTTAATCATCTCATGATACTCTGTTCTCTCAGTCTCATCCTCTGGCACATAGTCCATAGC
>JAZRXQ010000171.1:0-40767 GCA_045600305.1 Lachnospiraceae bacterium | reverse complement strand
TTTTACTAAGTGTATCCGCTTTAACTACTACTGGTGTATCTATGCCCTTGCTATCTGTAAGACGATATTTTTTAAGATCAGCAGCTGTAACCATATCATCCTCAGATAGCTTGCTGAGCTTATCCTCTTTGACCGCAATAGGTGTGCCAAGACCTGCGTCCTTGCTAAACTTAAACTTTTTAAGATTAGCATCGGCAATCCTCTCTTGCTTAGTCTTCTTGCTATATTTATCTTCTCCTACTACAACAGGTGTATCAAGACCCTCACCTCTTGTAAGCTTAAACTTGTTCTTTTTAGCAGCAGCTATCATTGCTGACTTGCTCTTTAGGCTTCTCTTATCTTCTGCCGCACGAACTCGCTTATCAAGACCCTTACCACTTGTAATCTTGTATTTATTTGCATCTGCAGCCTGAGCCGCAGCATCAAGTGTTATAGTCTTACCTAAAACACTCTCTATCGCAGTGTAATTGCCTATGTTATTGTCAGCATTAGAAATCATATCTACGCTGCTCATCTTGGAATTATCCGTACTAGAGGGTATATAGCGAACATTATCCGAGTTCTTTAGCTGACCAGTCTTTGAATCAATCTCTGCATCAGCATAGATTTTATAGGTCTTCTTGTCGGCGTTCTTAATCATATCTGCCTTGGACCTTCGACCTGGAGCTGTAGGTCCAAGAAGTGGTGTCTTAATTCTGGCAGATACCTTGGGCTGACCAGTAACTTTATCAATTATTATCTTATCATCTGCCCCACCGATACTAAACTTGTTTTCATCGGCAATGGTAATCATCTCATCTTTAGTCTTTGTGCTGCCCGCAGAACCGCCTTTGATTTTTCCTGTTGCATTAGGAAGCTTTAGCTGACCAGTGGTGTTATCAACCCCATAGTATTGATGTATAGAAAACTGATGTACATCAGCATTTTCAACCATCTTGTCACGAGAAAACATGTCATCAGTTTCCCACATGGTATTGCTGGGTGCATATCTAAAGTTTCTACCATCAGTCTTTCTAGATTTTTTATCAGTCTTATCAAGACTAAACTGATCCATCGCTAATAGATAGTTAGGTACATCCACACAAACCATCTGTCTATATGCAATCGTAGTAGTCTCTACGAGTAGACCTGCTCTCTCTGCATCTAAGTCACCATATTCCTTGGCTGTAACTACGCAGCCTGTAAACATATATGTCCTAGGGGGCTTAAAATTGATACTGTATCTAGTCACAAAGAGCATAACAGGCAATAGTAGTTCTGTTCCAAGTGCCAACGGATCAAACATATCCATACCAACATATCTCTCCACCTGGAAGGTGAAGGGCTTGGATATGGCTTTTCTCTTCATATGAACATAATCATTGAGTCCACCCTCTTGGATATACTCAAACTCATTCTCTCTTCTAATTCCCTTGATAGCCTTGCAGGGAAGGTCATAGAGTGCCTCAACTCGTAGGACAAAGTTGAAATTGACTACTGGGTCTCTTCCTGAATTTTGAAATACCTTGTTATAAAAGCCGCTATCACTATCGACATCCTTGGGCTTACTATATCTAGCAGTATCTATTGTACTTTTAGATAGCTTGTCGATTGAACTCTCAGTCGCTACATAGGGTGTAGCGGGCGTGTTTGTATTCTCGTTTTCAGTGTTAGTATTAGGATTTGTATTGTCCATATAATCACCTTTGATATTTTTAATATGTGTCTTAGAAGTACATTTTAATAAATTTTTCTCTACTAAAATGCACTGCTAGGACGCATGTCCAAAATACTCTTTTCTCCCGATTTTTTGACAGGGTTAATGCTCTTATGGATGTCAGATACCTCTTTACACCACCTACGTCTCTCGTTATGCTGCAGGTGCATGACATCCTCTGATGACCAGTGGAAATAATACGACAAAAAGGCCATCTCCTGATAGAGCTTGTCCTCAGGATAAAGCCTTAGCCCTCCAAAGTAAAATTTACGGGTGTCTCAATAGTCTCTCCACAGTGGGGACATACAACCTTCATCATAGGAGGTTCTACGTCATTGATTTTCTGGTACATATCCTGCAAAAATGCGAGGTCTGCTGTAAAAAATCTCTCTACCTCATTAGTTGTCACCATGTTGAGACCTTCCATCTCTGTGATAACCTTAGACAAAACAACTATTGTAAGATATGAGGGGTTAGATAGTACTCTTGGATCTCTTGTTGCACTAATCTCATCACCAGCTGTCGCAAGTCTCATCTTGCCCTTTTTATGTACCACACCGGCATTATCTACAAAACCCTTAGGAAGAGTAAATTCAAATACTGTTTCCATAATTTACCTCTTTTTTTAGTAAAACCCGCGGCGCGAGCTGCGCCGCGAGTAAATAGCATAAAACTTCAAAAAGCTTAGTTAGGGATGATAAGCTCCTCGTAAGCAATCTCAACTGTCTCGATTGCAACCTCTGACTGAGATGCATTGAGATCGGGACCCTGATATTTGCAAACCCATGCATTGGTGAGCTGCCATACTCTTGTTCCGCTGATTGCTGTTGCGATTGTCTGAGGTGCACCACCATTGATATCTATAAGCTCGATCTGAACGTTGTAACGAGGAATCTGTCCTCTTACCTCAGATACACACTCCTGAATCCACTGCTTGAACTTAGAATCAAGTGTATATCCAAACTTGAGTGTAATATTGCCGTGCTTTACAAGTCCAGGAATCTTAACAGGTGCTAAGCTGTTAGCATTACCCTGACGAAACTCAATTACGTCAACGCTTGCCTCAACACCAGTAACCTCTGAGAACGCTGCTGTTCCCTCTACCTGGTCAACGTGAACCAGGAAGTTCATTTTGGTTAAGGGATATGCAAGACCAGATTCAGTATTATATGCTGTTGCTGCCATTTATTTATCCTCCAAATTCTAATAGTTTATTTTACTCCAATCTTATTCTTCGCCACCACCAGCAGCTTCTGCTGTATGCTGTGTAACTCTGAAGATTACAAACTCAGCGGGCTTAGAAGGAGCGATACCTACGTTACAGATAAGTCTACCACTGTTGATGTCATCTCTTGACATTGTAGAAGGTCCGATCTCTACGAAGTATGCCTCATCAGGTGAAGAACCAGCGAGCATTCCGCTTCTCCACATACCATCTAAGAAGCCTGCAACAGTAAGATGTACTCTTGACCAGAGGTTTGCATCGTTGGGTTCAAATACAACCCAGTTTGTGCTAGCCTTGATTGACTCCTCAACATAGATGAAGAGACGACGTACGTTGACATATCTAAAGGCTGAGTTAGAAGATGCTGTTCTAGCACCCCAGATTCTAATTCCCTGTCCAGGAAGCTGTCTAATAAGGTTGATTCCCTGAGGATTTAAGATATCCTGCTCATCCTTGGTGTAATTTGTCTTGAGGCCTGAAGCAAATACTGTCTCGTTTGCAGGAGCCTTGTGAACACCACGGTTCATATCTGTACGTGAGTAAACACCCATAACTGCTCCTGAAGGAGGAACGAAATCAGGCTGACCAGATACTCTGTCAAATACCTGAATCCAAGGGTGATACATTGCTGCATATGATGAATCAATAATCTCTCTGTAGTTGATGAGATCTGTTGTCTTATACATATCACCAGGCATATCAAGAACTGCAAATCTGCTCTTGAGTGTCTCACAGTGACCAACTAATGCTACGATAACCTCAGGAATTGTAACTCCAGGGATTGCAAGCATTGAAACTGCAGTATTCTCAACAAATGCTGCAAGACCTGTTCTGTTTCCAGGACCATTATCTGTACCAATAAAGGTTCCAGCATTGATCTTGCCCATTGTTCCATCAGATCCACCCTCAAGAGTGAACATTCCGCTCTCATTCTTGCTACCTAAGATAGCTTCTGCAGGATTCTGAACGCCTGATACAGGTGCAATCTTCATATCAACGAGCTCTGAATTAGCAAGCTTAAATCCAATGTAGTTAGGATTAGCCATGTTGAATGAAAGTCCTGCATAGTTTTCTACATCCTGTCCATAACGGATTGACATATTTGTCTCTACAAGATAGATAAGAGTCTTGGGAATAATTGCTGTATCTACGATATTAGCCTTGAAGGGCTTCTCAAAGGATACAACATTATCAAAGATAGTCTTAATCTTGTTGTACTCTCCGCCACATACAACGAGGTCTCCCTCTCTAAAGCCTTCTACGCTCTTTGCAACAAATGCATCTCCGTTCTTGCCGAGAATCTGCATCTTTCTCTTAGCAACTGACTCAACAGAAATCTGGATTCTGTCTCCCCACTTACCTTCGTTTTTAGCTGTAATCTCTAAGATACCCTTTTTGATTGATGCCTTCTTAGCATCTGCGGGTACTACACGAGATACATAACATCTTGTACCACCGTTAGCAAAGAACTGCTCAACAGCGGGAGCAAGATAACGGTACTCACCGAAAGCGAACTCTGAGAGTCCCTCACCATACTGACGTACGAAGCTCGCATAATTTGTAACTAACTGGGGTGCACCTACAACATTACCCTTGGTAGCGAGACCAACAAAACCTGCTGTTGATGTACCTACACCATCGATTGCTCTAGGAGAATTGTCGTATTCCTCAACATATACTCCTGGTGAAAAATATTCAGCCATATATAAGCTCCTTTCTTCTTTAGACCATCACCTTAGATTGGCCTGCATTAACAATTTTTATTTGACCTTGACCTATTCCACAGGTTAGACTGCCATCCATTCCAAGTATAGGCAATGCTCCTGCTAAGCTGTTGCTATTACCGCAGCTCCAAATTCCTACTGGTGCAAAAGTGCAAGGCGCTGGGGTCGGCACTCCTAGGGCCGCCGCCGTAGCCGCCTGAACAGCGGGATTGGTTGGAGAAAAGCACATACCAAACGTCGGTATAACTGCGGGACTCACATCCTGGGTCGTCAAACAGGGTTTGCCTTCCGCGAGGCAAGACGTCTGTGAACTTGACGCAAAAGTACAAGTCCCAGGTGGAAAAGCACCCGTACATATACAAGAACCACCTACAACTACTGCTGGTACTGGCATAAATCATCCTCTCTAAACCTGTAAGTCAATGGTTTCAAATTCATAAGGGGAATCCTCCCCATCCAGCTTGTATCTAACTAAAAAGCTATCCTTGCTGGAATTGTATCTAACTGCTAATCTGTATTCACCCTTTTCATTGACTGTACCTCTTATTATTCGAGTTACAATCTGTCCCGGTGATACATGGGGATTAGCAAGTGTAGATTTTAATCTGACGTTGAGTGAATCTAATTGCTTATCAATGGAAAACTCCTCAAAGGAATCTCTATCAACATTGATAAGAGCAAAGCTCTCTTCGTCTAGTGCTCTGGAATTGATGAATTTAATTGCCACCTTTCTCTCGCTATACTGATTAACAGTGGCAAAAATATCATTTGTGTTGACCGCTACAATCTCCTTTAATCCCTTCTTGACTCCCTCATGGAATACTAAATTGAGGTAGCCTCTTGTGTCGGGTAGAGGAATGAGTGGTATCTCTACTTTGGGCTGATTCTCATCTAAAAGAGAATAGTCAATATTTACAATGCGTTCTTCATAGCCTTTGGCTCTAACGCACAAGGTCATATTCTCTCTTCCATGATTCATCAGAATATAGAGTCCTACGTCCTTCCAGACTAGAGGTAGGACCTCTCCCTTTTCGAGAAAGACAATCTGCCTCGCATCCACAGTATTTCCTGTGGTAGCGTCTATAAGCTTCACCACTAAATCAAGTGTAAATCTGAAGCTTGCTGCACTCAATCACCATCACCTCCTATTACATCCAGATTAATGTTAGCATCAGTAACTCTAGGAGGCGTAATTGCAACCTCACTTGATAAGAATACTGGTGCAGCCTTGTAAAAGAGGCTTATTTGGTACGGTTTATTAACCGATTGCCACACTCTCATCTTTTCATCAAATGTAAGCTTTGCCTGTGATAGTACGATTGGCGGCTCATTTGATGTCAGCCAGGGCTGTAATATCTTGGGATACAGGCAATTAGAATCACTAACCACCTGTGCAATTTTTCCTATGATTTTTTGTAGGTCTGGTGCTTTAAGTCCCATCTGACCAGAACCATTGATAAATACCATATAGTACAAGCTATAGGGCTTGGGCGGTGCAACTAATTGAACTCTTCCCCTCTCCACGAGACCCGGTCTGGCGACCTCCATCTCCTCCCTGATATCATATAGATGTAAGCCTACGATATAGTCTACATCCTGAGATGTAGGCGATGACACCTCAATATTGTTGGGTGATGGAATAGGCTCTGGGCAGAGCTTTTCTCGAAGTAACTTACATATATGCTGACTTACGTCAGATATAATTGTATAATCTGCCATTCTCTCTCCTTATGCTATCAAAAGCTTAAATATTTCCTCTGCTGCATTCATCATATCAGCTGTAGTAATCACTCCATATTCGCAACTGCTAAGGTAATATGCCTCTTTTTCAAATATGGTCTTTTCATCATTTTCACAGATATATAATGTGTCATTGCTTAGTACTGCAGCCTTTTCCATAGCGATTATCTCGCTTCCTACGGTCTCATATTTGTCAGAATTATCAAGAAAGGCTAGGTAGCTCGTCGCCTTCTGTAATACAGCCATATTCTTTGAATTATTGAATATATATCTGTATTTATCTATAGCAGCTAGCTTATCGAGAGGTGCATATTCTCCACTAAGTCCTGATTTGGTAGGCTTTTTATAAATGTAATCATTAGAATCAACCCACTCTCTCGCCAATCTTGAAACCAAAGCTGCGAGATCTCTTGAATCGTAGTAATCCGCTGCCTTTTGTAACGCTATAATCACACCGCCCTGTAAATCATAGTCTAAGTCATTGAGTCCTTTACCGAATAGATCTCTAAGAATTGCATCTAGATCCTCTAAAAGCTCATCTGCGGAGGGACTCTTCTTTCGTCTATTGGCATCATCTGCCAAGCTATTTGCATCATCCAAAGCCAAATTAAGCTTGTTTAGCAAATCGTCACTAATTAGCCCATTATTACCAGCTCCGTTTCCATCACCATTTCCGCTTCCGTCACCATTTCCGCTTCCGTCACCATTTCCACTTCCATTTCCAGCGCCGGTTGCAGTGCCTAGGCAATCCTTTATCATATTAAGAGCTGCCTTTGCCGCATCTGGATCAAGCGATGCCATCTGTCCAAGTAAACCTATTTGATTTACAAGATTATCTGTTTCGTTGTTATTGATGCCTTCTGCTATCTTGTCTGCAAGCTTGTTAATCTCTTTAGCAGCACTACCACCACTAAGCTGCGCATTAGCCTTGGCCTTATCAGCTTCTGATGCATTGGGATTACCTAAAACTGCTACTGCGGCTGCATTGAGTTCATCTAACTGTGACTGCTTGCCACCTATAAGCGCCTCTAGCTCCTTGGACTTAGCCATCTCATTATTATCTATTGCCTGCTGACGTTGTTTTTCTAAATCGTCTATCTCATCCTTTAGATTGCTAGCGTCAGAATTACCTGTGCTATTAGATGCTAATTTAGCATACATGCTCTGTAAGAATTTGATAAGGTCATCAACAGATGAGCCAAGTATACCCTGTGCTTGGTCAGCCTTGACCTCCTTTTTTAGCTTCTCAGAATCATCAATTAACTCTAACGTTTTAGCCATTGCATCTTTATTAGTAAGACGCTTGGTCCATGCTGTAATAATAATCTCATAATCTGAGAGGTATGCTGATGTATCCTGAGCCTGTGACTCTAAGTGGCCCTTAAGAGTAACCTCTGTAGCACCACTGGCAAAAGCATTAGCATACGCTTTTGATACACCGCCTTTAATCTTTCCCTTGTATAGACCCTGAACTACTCCTAATAGCTCTGACTCTATGTAATCTCTCTCTCCGTTGATATCAGCTACGATATCATCAACTATATTTAGGTTGTGTGCAACCTTAGGTAATGCAGTATCTATCATGCCGGTATTACCAGTCTTAGCTGCTGTCCTAACCTGCATCTGGTAGGTGTATCTATTATGAGATATACCTAAATCAATATCGGAAAGAATATATGCCTGATATTTTTGCTCTGATTCTATAATGTTACTAATAGCATCTGATATAGCACTAAGCATCTCTGAATTGATTACAAGAGGTGCTGTAATCTCATCTCCATCCTCATTCTCAGTCTTGGGAGTGAAGCCAATCAGGTTCTCATAGTCTAGTGAAACTGAGTTTTCAGCCTGATTTTTCATATTTTCCAATGCTTCATCCAAGGTCTCAAATACTCTGATTCTACGCTCCGCATCAGCGCACCTCATAATATTTTCAATAATACTCTTGTAATTATTAGAGCTATCACTTCCTACGAGCTTCAGCCTATAGGTCTCTAGATTGGCAAGCTCCTTATCTCTCTCATCAGTATAAGCTGATTTGACGTTAGTCTCAAAAAGTATCTCTACTAGCTTGAGATAAACCTTATCAGAATATGTCTTGTCACCACTGGGCTTTTGAGAAAGCGTTCTATACTGTGTGAGTATAGGCTGCAATTCATCCATATTCTTAAGATCATAGGGATCAGGAATACCATAAGGATCAACTATCTGATTGGTACGTAAGTCTGTAGTCACGCCATTGGCATCTGTTTTATGTGTAAAGCCTAACGCCTCAATTACGGTCTTACTTACAGGTTCAGCATTGGAAATGTCATCTAGCTCTGTCGCATCTGTTATCTCAAACCATGCTCCATTAGCTAGCTCTGACTTATAATACATGCTATCCTGACCAAAATTATTTGCAGAATCCATTGCTGCATCATACACATAATCAGTAAGTCCCTTGATATGGATGACGTAGGTTCCAATAACAATGGAGCTCATTGGTATGTCGCCATCCTTAAGCTTGACAGTCTTGGCCGCATCAGAATTGAGATCCAATGCCGCATTAACTCCAATAGGAATTATTATCCCTGCCAATAGAGCCACAGCTGCAAAAATCGGTATTAACTTTACAAATACACTTCTCTTTTTCATATAATCTACTGAATCTTTCGAATGCTGCTATCTGTCTGCTTAAATCCACCCTGGAACAAAACTGCTCCACTCTCATCATAAAAATTAATTTTCAGTGCATCCAGTGAATTGCTAATTGCCATCAAATGCTTGAAGCTGTTATCAATTTTTATAACCTCACCATCTAATAGCTTAACTCCCTGCAGGGTCTCTATATTGTACCCTGCTATATTACTGTATGAACTCTCTGGATATATATTTATCTCATATAGATTGGTCGCATTATCGACCTCCCCCGTATAATAACCAATTATATCCTCTTCGGCCTTGCTAAAGGTATATCCCGTGACTATCTCAAGCTTGGCAGAAAAAACTGCTGGATCAATATCACAGTCATCAACAAAATCGGCACCGTTATATAATCTTATAAATACATTATCCGTATTGGTTAGATCTAAATATAAATGCTTGATTGAAGTATCTATTGGAGTTCTATTTCCTATTCGAGTATTGTTGACCCATAGCTCATAATCTGTAATTCTCACATCTACATCTCGTGATACAGATAATCCAACCTCAAACATGTTCTTAGAGACCATCTGGTGGATGTAGTAATATACACCCTCTCCCTCAGTCTGAGCTACTAAATTGCCACCTGAATATGCCGCATCATCCTCTTCTAGCGCATCTCCCTCATCAACCTTAAAGCTCTGTCCACCCTTACCACTATTAGTAAGGCTTACCCTTACTCGCTTGAGCTTAGGCTGTATGAAGCCACAGCTTTGTCTATTGATGGTATAGAGAATCTCTGAAATCGATGAATAGGTATCTAAAAGCAATACCTGCAATTCGTCAGCCTCATCAATAAGCTCTGAAAACTCCTCGTAGCTCATCTCACCCATAGAGTTTTTTACGAGTCCTTCTTTTATCTTGTTATTGACTGTAGCTATATCTGCCTTGGTATTATTTAAGGTGTTTTTGTAGGCTACATATATATTGTAGTTATCTGTTACGGACTGTCTAAGCTCCTTTTCTGCTGCAACCTTGGCAGCAAGCTTACCCTGATAATCTACTGTATTTTCATATAGTACATAAGGATCATCCTCGATATATCGAACGCCATCCTTAGCTCCCTTAAACCAAACCTTGGGGAATTTAAAGAACAAAATCTTTTTTCTTCCGTTCCAGGGTTCATCAATATTCTTGATAAACTGGTTATATACCTTCTTAAAAGCCGCAGTCTTTAGCTTTTGACCATTTTTAGCCTGATTAACGTAAGGCGTTAGTACCGATACCTTGTCGCCATATTTTCTAAGCATGAGGTTGTAATTAGTATTGAGCGAAAGAAGTGCCAACTCCTCTTCCTTAGCAACCTCGTAAAAAGCGTGGTCATTTTCAACTGTATAATCCTGTATTTTAGCCAAATCGTCTCTATCTAGCTCTGCGCCAACGAAGGGAGATTTGAAGGTATAGCCGCTTTGAACCTGTAGGTTAATTACGTTTGAAAGTTTGCTCTTTTCTGCCTCAAAATTTCTTTTTTGTGTGGCCAGCTGTTCATTAAGAGCCTTTAGCTTTTTTTCCATAGACTCAATGTCCTTTTTTGAAGCCTCTCCCAAAATCAATCTGGCTCTATTGTGTGCCAAAGTATCCTTGGCTAATACAATCTGATTTTCAGTATATTTTATCTTTTCCTGTAATACATATACCTTGATAAACTGCTGCTCTACCTTTTCATATACTCCAAATACCTTGTCATTAAGCTTGTGACCTAATTGTATAATCTTATCCTGTAGCTCCAATGCCTTGTAGGTATATTCAAATTCATCTGACTCAGAAGGACTCTCCGGAAACTTGAAGGATAAAAGAGGTGTCCATCTAAAGGTCTTTTGATTTTTTTGCTTGAGCTTAATCTTTTTTACTGAACCAGCGTACTGACTCTGTGCAAGCGAAATCTCATTTTTTATTTCCTCGTATTCATCTGAATCAGCAAGTGCCAAAGCCTTAGCCTGTTCTATGCTAAGTGTTTTACCTGCAGCACTAGCGTCTGTTCCTATGCCAACAAACATAATTACAACAAGAGCTAACGCTAAAAACGATGCTAATATTCTATTTTTTATAGCAACCTTTTTCATAGTCTGCTCCCATTAATGCTATTGCTGTATTGAATAAAAGAAGAAGCCTGCGTCTAACTTGTCAGTTATAAATGTATATGTCGTATCATCTACCGTATATACATATAAATACACTAGTGCTGTTTTGTCATATGATGTGACATCGTATATCTCCTTTGAGGGATGTAGTGTCAGCAAATCAGCATCTAATTCACCTATCGCCTTATGCTCAGCTATAACTGCTTCTGGCAATGTAATATATGAATTACCCTTGAAGGTCGGTTCACCTAAAAGTGCAGTCACATCCTTGATTGTATGAGCCACGTCCTGTCCATATTTAAATTCATCAGACATGACGTATACCTGATCTACCTCGAGTGCATCCTCAATACTATTCTCATTGCTTGTAGCGGTGTATACTGCGTTAATCTCATCCATTATGATAATCCAGCTGTCATCCTTGTTGTAAAGAATCTGATTACCTGTATATACCTTTGCAATATCCTCTGTAGTCTTACCTAAAAATTGTGTGTAGACTATATCATCTGAATGAAATGTACCTGTATAAATCGGTGTCTCTGAGGCATTATAGAGGATTCCCTGCCCCTCCTTTAGACCACCAACAAAATCACCCTCATATTCAAGTGAACCGCTCTTACGGTATAGATTGCCATCTCCTTCAAAGAGATTGTTGACGAAGTCGCCCTTGTAATGGACTTCTCCGTTATTGTAATAAAGTATTCCCTTTCCGTTGTACATATTATCTGCAAAGGTACCACTATATACTAGCTTGTCCTCTGCACTGTAGAGCTTGCCATCTCCTTGAGCCACTCCATCCTTTACATGCCCTTTGTAGGCTACGTGTCCATCACTTGCCTTGATGGCTACATCCGCATCTGTAAATCTAAGTGGAATCGAATTGTACCAATAGACCTTGCCAAAGGTACCGTCCTCTTTTACCTGATTAACATTAATCTGGTAAATGATGTAGACAAGACTTAAAACTCCAATTACCACCACAATAGCTTGTATAAGCCGCTTCGACACCAGTAGTCGACCGATTGTAAAATAATCGTCCTTGTGTCTTGGCTTGATAGAAAAAAGCATAGTGAGCTTTTCTCTGATCTTGGAAATAACCTTCGACTGAATGAAGTTGACATTAGTATAATATGTCAACTTGGACCAAAGAGGGACAATCTTGGCTTTTAATGTACTTTTAATTACTGATAAAAGCTGATTCATTTATTAAATCTCTCCTGCAAAAAGAGCATATGAGTTACTATTTTTAATCGAATTAAGATTATTCTCACATACAAACAGATACCAGGTTGTTATTGGATCGTTAGCATCTGTCTTGAGGATCTCTGAAAACATGTTGCGTGCCAAATAAAAATCATCCTGATAAAAGAGATTAATAGCCTCCGCAAATTTTCCTGCTGTCGCTGTTCTAGCTTGCATAATTGAGCTACCATAAGCATCGAGAACCTCGTACAGCTTGTATTTGAAGCCCTCATTTTCGATAAATCCGATATATCTGGTAGAAACAGAGTTGGGAATAAATTCCTTGACTCTGTCTGTTATAACCATTGTAAGCCCCATCGCTCTTAGCTTTTCTGAGTATTTTTCTAAGATATTGATCTCTCGTGAGGGTGTATACTGGACAAGCTCCTTGTCGCATCCAACAATTCCACAGGTCACTGTTGTCTTGTGAAGCATTACAAAGGAATCCGAATCTCTAACCACATCCATACCAAACTCAAATGCTTCCTCAGACTTGCCATCAAAAAAGCAAGTAACGTCAGATATGTCATGGTTAACTGCAATAGTCATACCATTATGCACATCTCTAGCTGCTATTATCTCCTTAAACCTCTCGGCAACCTTTTTTTGATATGCTTCACCCCTACTTCTGGGTAGTGATAGAGAAACTGATGCGATTACTCCTGTTATGTCAATTACATCACCCTCATCAATTGCTAATATATTCTTTCCACCATAGATTCTCTCAATATTGTGCGGTGTAAATCTGTGATAGCTCTTTAGTTTTTCTATTACCCTGTGAGAGTATCTGTCTTCTTCATTAACGAGCTGATTAAGGCTCATGCGAAGGGTCCTTATATCGTCACTCTCTACATAAAAGCCTGGAACTCTGGTTTTTAAAACTTCCCAGCTCTCAACACCTGAGGCCGCTCTTTTAATTCGCTTAATTAAACCTTTCAGTTCTCTTGACTGTATAAAAAGTACAACACCAAGTATCAGAGTCATAACAGCAAGAAGTATTAATGCACTTATAATAACCTTCTCAACTATCAGCCTAATTGCTGTCTCCAAGCTCTCTGTTGTAATCACCGCATAAGCAACGTATTTAGGAGAATTATCGGAGCTAGAGCAATTTGCAAAATAAAGCTTGCCCTCTATCTCTTTTGATACTGAGGAATTAAATACATCATCCTTGGCTCTGTAAACCTCATCTCTTATCTGCTGGTACATATCCTCAGGCATCTTGCTATAGTGTACAGAATATATAATTCTATCGTCTGTGAGGCTATATATACCACTGTCAATAATTGACTCTACATCAATTGCATCTACACTCTCTGGCATTGCCTGTATATAGTTTGCCACATTTGAAAGCATGATATTTTCATCTATATCCTCGCCACTTTCAAAATCGAACTGGTATTCAGCCTCAAGTAGCATTGTAGAAACTGGTCTTAGGTAGCTTTCAGTAGCAACCAACGTAGACTCTCTTACATTGTTTCCGTAAAAGGTACTCGAGAAATATGTAAAAACTGAAACAAATGCAATCAGTAAAGCTTCAAGTACCGCAAAGCGCTGAAGTGCCTGTGAACTTGATAAAATAAGAATTATAAATACTATTACAAATACCGCTGCAAAAATAATTAAAAATATGTTCATTGTAGGTTACCCAACATCACTAAACTTTCTGTTCCGATTTTTTTGAAGCTATTACTAAATAACCTAAAAATTGGTATACCACTTGTTGCCAAATTTGAAATAAGCATTATCAAAGCAACAATCATGGCTATAATCGCAAGTACAAGACCTATCCTAAAAAATATAGGACCATAAAGCATCCAGAATCTCTTCCAACGCTCTTTAAGCTTCATTCTCTGCTTTGGCTTGGCTGCAAGGGCTACATCTACATAGAGCTCTCTGAATCGCTCATAGCTTCCTCTATATAGCTTGCTCCTTATAAGCTGCAAGCTTAAAGCATCTATGTTCTTCTGCTCTGCAAGTAGATCTCTAACCAATTCTGCCAAAGCTCTCGCACAATCTCTCTCGGTAATGCCTGGATCAATAGACGCCAAATCTACCGATAAATCAAACATCACACTTCCATCCTGACTCAGATTAATCTTTCTCTGAGAAATAACCAGATACAAGAAAGGGTAAGGTAGCTTGGTAGAGATACATTCTGCAATAACTCCCTTGATGATATCCTCACACTCAGTAAGCCTTCTCTCGTCTCCCATGAAAAAATCCATGATAGGTCTCGGATTACTGTATCTAAATACCAACAGTAGCTTGTCTGCATCACCGACTAGACACTCAATCGACTCTCTGCCGTATTTACAGTCCTCAAATATCTGGATAATTACCTTGGATATCTCGTGATCATGAATACTGTGTACGGTGTAAAAATTGTCGATGCTAAGACTCTTATCCCTGCAAACACTGACACTATTTACTTGTCCTGTAAACATCTCCATAACTGGCTCTAAAGCCATAGGATGTGTCTTACTAGCCATTAATTGCTCCTTGTAAAGAGTTTGATAATTCACCATCTAAGAGATTGCCAACCACCTCGTTTGCAAGCTCTGTTGCATCACTACTGTTACCTGCATCCATTGTCGTAGGATTGCCATATTCTGATACTGCCTTTTTCTTGACAATGGCATAAGCATATGTGCAGATAAGAGGCTTGTCAGTAACATAGATTCTAATCTCGTATACACCCTCTCTCGTAGGTGCAGTGTAAACGCCATCAGCTGTTATCTCTCCACTACCAGCCTCGGTAAGCTCATAAGAAACCGAGGTAGGCTTCATATTATTAAATTCTACCTGGAAGAAATAAGTCTCCTTAGATGCCAATACGACTGTGGGTGTAACAGCTGCAATAGACTTGTCTGTTATTGCATCTAATTCATCTGCAGTTGTCTCGCCATCACATCTAAACGCTACATATCTATAGGTAAGAACAAGATGCTCAACATCCTCTAATAGCTTGACTGCCACAACAAAGCTTCCCTTGTCGTTGAAAACCTTAACAGCTGTCTCAACATTGACGGGAGCAGCTGTAGTGCTAAATAGCGATGGATTACCATATACGGTAGTTCTGCCATCAGCCTGTGTCTTGGCATCAAACTCTAATGCCTCATGTCCAATCTCTACATAGACATCGCCCTTGCCAAGTCCATGCATTATCTCTGAAGAATAGCAGATATCACCTCTCTTAGCCTTGCCTCCAAGAGCAACCTCTACGATGCCAGTCTCTATACCAGTCATCGCGCTATTAATGGTAGCTGCCTCAACATTTGAAGCCTTAAGAGCTGCTGCCATCATTCCCTTATTTGTCTCGTAAGGAGGTTTAACTACAAAAAATCTCTCGTATTCACTGCGAATCTTGGCATCTCTAGGAGTAGAAATATAATTCTTGATTCCGTCCTCTACGATTGACTCTATAAAATACGCACTCTCTGTTCTAACTAAACTAATCTTGGCAAGCTTGATATAGTCTGTCATCGTACTAACAGCTCTAAATTCTAAATTAACCTTGCCACATTCTCTCTCTGCTAATACATTAGGCGCATCTGAGGTTACGACGAGCTTTGAGGAGAAATTAGCCACGTCTAGTTCACTGCCATCAACAGATGCTCTTGCGCTTCCTGCCTTAATCATAACAGAAGTCTCTGTCATAACCTCGCTTGTAACACTAGCCCAGAAAGCAATCTCTTTTTTCTCTCCCTTAGAAAGAACTAGTCTGTCAACAAGAAGATTCAATTCTCTTGAGCCGTCTGCTCCAGCAAATGCGGGTGATGAAAGTACGCCCTCAAAAAAGAGACCTCTATCAGAATCAGACTTTTTGATAATCTCTAGTACTACTCGCACATATGTGCCCATAGATAGTCTAGCAGGTAGCTTGATAGAAACTCTATAATCCTCATTCTCAGCAAGCTTGCCACCTGTAAAGAATTCTGTGTCGAGAACAAAATCATCTGCTGCCTCAGCCGCATCCATAAGGAAGAGCTCGTATCCCTCCTCAATACGATTGTTCTCATATTCCTCTCCGCCTTCTTTTTGATTGATGGCATATACTGGCTGTACGCTCTTTTCTGCATAGCGCACACATAGCATAGCTTCATCCGAAGCTAAATCCTCGAAGCCTGCTATGGTAGAAAGCTTTTTAACTGCTGAATTCTCAAGAACGATTTCTCTACCTGTGCAGTCAAGTGCTGCACCAGATTCAACCATGATTGAAAGGTCATCTAGACTTGTTACTCCAAAACCACAGATGATTCCTGAACCAACAACATTTTGATTGACGAAGCGTCTCTTGTTGTTGATATATATCTGCTCTGCCTCAAAGTCTGATGAGGTAAGCATCTTGCCTTTATAGTATCTGTTTCTGTCAAAAGGTAATAATTCTTTAGATTTCACTTTTTTCTCCTCCCGTCAGTGTAATCCATTTAACTAAGTAAAAATATAGCACACCTATATTTAAATGTTGTTAAAGAAACGGTAAAGATTGCTTTACCGATTATTTTTAAACTCCATATACACCATAAAGCCTTTATTTTCCTTGGTTTCTATTAAAAAGGTTCCCCCGGCTCTCTCTACCATCTCACGAACTAGCAGCATTCCCATGCCCTTATCTAAGTCATCATTATCAAAGAGCTCTCTTTTTGTTAGGCTCTCTATCTCCTCTTCTGACATACCTACACCCGTGTCTCTATATATGACAAAGGTCTCATTAGCCTTTTGGTCAACTGTGATGTAGATACTGCCGGCTCTCGTCATATACTTTAGGGAATTCTCCACCAGATTATATATCGCTCTCGTAAAATCAAGCCTGTTGCCATAGCACATGGCAATCTCTCTATCTCCTATAATATGGACATCTATCCCGGCCTTAGTGGTGATTCCCTCTAGAAACTTCACTGCACGTCTGGTTGCCGACATTACATCAAAATAATCAAGCTTGATGACCTTATCAGGTCTATCATCAATGACAACACTCATCATATCATTCATGAAATCAATATTTGCACAGATGTCATGAAGCATCTCCCTTACCTCTTCATCATTAAGGTCCTGGTCATTTTCTAAGAGGTCCGCATAGCCCTTGATGATAGTCATTGGCATTCTAAGGTTGTGAGACATAAGGCGCTTGACCCAGGCTATATCCATAGTAGCTATGCGCTCTACCATCTCCTGATTTTCAGCAGCCAGTTTTTTTACATTTTCAGCTGCCTCAGGCTCCCTTATTGTTTCTGGTTCTAAAGCATCTTTTTTGCTTTTATTTTTTTTACCAAATATTTTGTTAAATATGCTCATATCTCGTCTTTTTTAGTGTGAAAAATCGCAGTCTTGTCAAAAATGCTCTTTTCATTGTTGAGTCCCGTAAAAATAGACTCCTCGTATATCCCCTTGGTGGTATTAAAATCTGATAATACTGGGATTTTTCTCTCAATATCCCACATATCTGCATCAACCTCATCTGGGGCTATCGGAGGCTTGATTAGTGGCTTTTCTATCTTTTTAGTTGAAATTTTTGCCATAGCTAAACCCCCTTAAAAATATATCCTGTACCTCTTATGGATTTGATATAGCCTAAGTTGTCAGGGTCAATTTTCTTTCTTAGATTAGAGACATGCACCATAACAGTCTTGGAATCATCTAAAAAGTCCGCATTCCAAACCTTTGCAAAAATCTCTTCGTACAAAAGTATCTCATCCTCGTGGGCAATAAAGGTCTCTAGGATACTGTATTCCTTGGGGGATAAGTCTATTATCCATTCAGATTTTCCATCAGTGACATGCCTAACCTCGTGGTGTTTGTTGTCCATACAAAAGGTCTTGTAGAACTTGATAACATTTTTCTTGTTCTGTGATTCCCACTGGCTTAAGTTTTCCTCTATTCTTGACTCCAAAACCGCTATGTCCACAGGCTTTATCAGGTAATCATTGCCACCATTTCTAAATGAGTCAACAATTGAGGTCCCATCACCTATACAGCTCATATAGATGATGGGGCCTTTAAAGCCTATATCCTCTCTTATGACCTTGACAGTCTCTATGCCATCGCCATCTGGAAGCATTATATCCATGAGAATAATATCAAAGCTCTCTTCCTCTATGTATTTTAAGGTTTCAGCCACTGTATAGGCCTGTTTAACATAATAATTGCGAAGTGTAAGCTGCTTTGTAGTCAGATTCGATAAAACCGTAGAATCCTCTACTAATAAGATACGTTTTTTATTGTCTGCCATCCCTTTGCCCTCTATTTTGCACATACGCGTTTATTCTAGCATTTATGCAAAACTAAATAAAGCAAAAATTATGCCTCTTACCTATTAATTGCATTGTAGAGAGTCTTAACCTCCTGATCCTTCATAACCTCCTTAGGTAATGTGATTTCTCCAAAGAATCTGATAAAATCATTAAGCTCTAGAGTAAAGCTACCATCTTCACTCTGTCTTGATATACTCTTTATCTGCAAATTTTTCTTGGACTTGTCTGTAAACCTGTGATACTTTGATACCTCAAGTCCTGAAGGATTTAGTAGCGTAACTACAAGATTACCGCTTTTAGAATCCTCAGTATATCCGGTCACAATATATGTATTACCTTCTACAATACCTTCAGACGCCATCTCAGCGTTGATGCCCTTTCCAGGTTTTTTCATGAAGCTCTTGGCAGTAGCTGTAACAGTTCCTTTCTTTACAGCCTCCTCTAAAAAGCTTGCAATTCTTCTTGCCCTGCCAGAATATATTCCAGTCTTAATATGACTGTCATGTTCGAAGCCATTCCTATCCCTATCACAAGCATTTGCTAACTTATCTGCTAACTTAGAAATAAGCTTCATAAAATATTCTTCAGTATACGACTCACCTGATACTATAAATTCACCCTTTTTTGACGTAAAGAACTCCTTTTTTACCTCCATATAGAGCATGCGATAGTTAGTATCTCCTGGTTCAAAGTTCCAGTTTTTAATATCAAGAAGTATATCTCTTATTCCCTCAATGGTAACACTTCTATAAAAGCTCTTGCTGGTGCCACCAGATTTATTCTCATAGGCTCTTAAATGACGTCTCTTTATCTCCTTCTCAAGAGCACTCTTAAGCTTGGTCTCTAGATATCTTTCTATTCTGTCAAAGGCTTCGAATTTAGAATCATTAGGATCACCTGCTTTGGCAAGCTTCCACATATTGGAGTAGGCTTTTTTCATATTTCCAGCTGTAATTATATCTAATTCTGCCTTGCTGTACTTCTTGCCTGTGATGTTCTTAAAGATGGTATCAACATCTCCACCAGCAGTTCTCTCTACACTGTCATCAAGCTCATCATCCAGTGAAAACTCCATGTTAAATGCTGAAAAATCCTCATTCTTTTCCCTGTAGTACATCTCGCAGAGTTTTTCTACTCTCTTAGTAGGTACGCCATCACATAATGCAGCATATGCCTTTTCAAATAGGGCTACCCAGTAAGCTCCATTAGAATAGTATGGCATTTTTTTATTGCCTTTTTGTACCATGACAACGTTCTTGGAGACAGCTACTGTCTTCTTGGGGAATTTTACTAATACATACTCTCCTCTATTCTCAAACATATTCATAATATACTCTGGATCTCTTGCAACTATTGTTGCAAGTACAGACATAAGCTCTCTATTGTCGGCGGCTCCCTGAACTATATCACTAGGTTCAGGAACGTGTTCAAAAATAAGTTTAATTCCATTGGGATCCTCATTAGTAAACTTTACGCCCTTAGTTTTTCTATTATCAAGCTTATATGCTAATCTTGCAAAGGTAAGATTTCTTCCATCTGCCTCAGCTGCTATTTTTATATACTTAGCATTAACTCTTTTTATCTTCTCTCTTTCCTCAGGAATTGGATTTTTTCCCGGATTAGAGGCATTAATACTTGCTAATTCTCTAGCCTCATAACGACTATATATCTCCATTTTTTTCGAATCAGCAATCTTTACGGGACCTTCCTTTGCGCCAGCTATTTCAACCTTGTCTATACGTCCCTTTGTGTATTTAATTCTGTTACCATACAGCCTGAGAAGAATATCTGTCGCATGCTCGTTAAATCTGCTTTTTTTAGGTAATGATTTTAAAGCAGCCTCAACGTTCGCTTCGTACGCTAATCCCTCTTGATATAATGCCTCGCTACCTTCGCCAATCCACTCTTCATCCTCTAATATTCTAGTGTCCTTCTTAGTCAGGCGTGCCTTCATCTTTTTAATATTTTTCTTTAGAATCTTTTTCTGATCAGGAGTCATTACATCTGCAAACAATCTGCCCATAAGATCCTCATCTAACGCCTGGATACTGTTAGCTAGGGTTCTATCAATGATTACACCTGAATTTTCATCAATAGGCTTCATATTTTCAATGCTGTAATCATTATTCCAAAGATTAACAATAATATCTTCAATTACGACTTTTTCTGTAATGTTATTTTTCTCTTTTGAGTTATATTTTAATTTTATGTCGCTATCATTAAATCTAAATCCAAGAATAGCCTCCATCACTCTAATTGTCTGTAATTTTTTCAAGGCAACATCTGTATACATAACTATACTTGCATCATTATTAAGTCTCAATAAATTAACTGCATATATTTGTTCTAAAAATCCATCATAGTGACCTTCACTCTCATATTTCATGCAAAGACCTCCGTTGTTAACGTATTTTCTCTGAAGAAATATGTTTGAAGCCCCCAAATAGTCTGCAAGTCGACTTGCTGCAACAATGGAGTCTAAATCCTTTGCATTGTCAGCTTCTCTATATACTATATTTTTTTTATCTCTATCATCAAGAACCATCTCGGCGCGAGCTATCTGTATAATCTCCTGCCAGTTAGGGAGCTGTTTTTTGTGCTTGTATATATTCTTATAGGTTTCAACTGCACTCGCTAAATTATCTCTCTCTAGCTTTGAGACTCTCTTTATATCTCTTACTAATCTATATCTTCTGCCAGCCTTATCTTCTCTTGTATCTTTTCCGCTGTTAGCATTTTCATATTCTGTACAGTATAATAAAAGCTTATCATACGCATGGTTTAATTCACCTAGGCTACGCTTTAAATCATCATCCTCCAAAGACACTGACATCTCTATAATAGCCTCTACCTCAAGTGCAGCAGCTTTGATGTTCTTCATGCGCTTGCTATCGCCAAAATATTTCTTATTGTCATCCTTTTCCAAATCATCAAGAGACTGTGTTCTTAGCTTAAATCCATTTTTCTGCTTGAAAGAATTTAAATCAATATCAGACTGACTACTCTCAGATATATAATCTGACATACTAAAGCTAGAATTAGATTCTGAAATATAATCCATTATTTTAACATTAGCCTCTGTATGCTTATCATTAGTTTTGTCTTCAAAATTATCAAGTATATAATTTCCATTCTGGTCAATGAAATTAATTTTGTTTGAATTAGTATTTATATCCTCCGCATCATTAGCTGTCTTCTTTATCTTGGCATTCTCCATATTAAATGTCTCTGACATTCTGCTATGTTCGCCATATGAGCTACTAAATTCATCCATTTTTTTATCCTCCTAAGAAAATCTCTTTAGATGTTTTAATTGTTATATGCCTATTATTAATAGTCACTATGACAAAATAATGACAAAAAAGGGCGTACACAAAAAATGTGTACACCCTAATGCTCACGAGAATATAGCCTTTATGATAAGTACAATTGCTACTATGATAATGATTCTAAGCGCAATCCAGATAAGCTCTGCTCTAGCCCAGTTCTTCTTTGACTTGGGATAATTGCCAAATGCCCAGATTAAATAGGGAATAAGCTGAATGAAAGGCAAGCATCTAACAGCTCTTACAATTAACCAGTCGCCAATTGACACACTCTTTTCCTCTGCCTCTCTTGAATCAATAAAGCGAAGGAAGGCATTGTCCTCTTTTTCTTCTGCACTATCGTTATTTTTATCTTCTGCTATTTCCTGAACCGACTCATTTTCTTTTTTCTCTACCTCAGCCACAACAGCATCCACAGTCTCAACCGCTTCTACAGCTTCAGTATTTTCTATATTTTCTATATTTTCTATATTATCTATCTTCTTACTCATCTCATTTCCTCACTTTTCTATTATTCTGTATCATCACTTGTAGTAGCCTGTTCATCTGTGCTAGGCTTATTGATTGACTCAAGCATAACACCACCATCAAATGTAATCTTTCCGTTAGAAGGTGTGACACCTACCGATATAAAATTGTCATCATTGATTGAAAATGAGAGCTTAAATGTGTTTTCTGCAAATTTTTCGGGCTGCACCGAGGTTGTGCCCGCACATCCAGTAAGAGTTAATGCAAATAATGAAGCTGCTATAGCCACAGCAAATTTTTTACGTTTCATTGTTTTTCCTCCTTGATAGCTTGGTAAATATTTTTTGTAGAATATGTTTTTGGTATAAAATAAACAGCGAGATTAATAACACTCCTGTCAATATCAGTATCACCCCGATTATAACCATGGGTACTACAAAATTATCGGTGATGGCATAATAAAATGAATTAAGCTCAGTATAATAGATTCCAAACTGCCCCACAATCGCATCATTCATATTATTGTAAATCCCCATCCTAAGCTCATTTGATATAACTATTAAAAGTATGCCTGAGGGAGCTAGTGCCAGCCCTAGATTAAATAAAGCTCGTCTAAAATCCCTTATACTATTAATATAATTGGTAATCAAAAGCCATATTACATTGGGTATACTTAGTATTGCCAAAAGCTTTAGACCCATCACTGGATATTTTAGTATATTTAGTAGTATTATATAAACTGCTTTTATTGCTTCGGTAATACCTAACCTATAGAGAACATCCAGTGCAATACTTATAAATACATTCAACCTAAAAAATGGATTAGTTTCATCAAAAGAAACTGATAGTCCTCTTACACCGGCTCGTTCTAAAAAATCCTTTATCGTATCAAAAAAAGAGACATTTTGAAGCATCTCATCAAAGGATTTATCTCCTAATAATCCAAAGGACAGGCAAAGTCCGGTAATCATATAGACTAGTGATATTACCAGGGCAAATACTATACAATAACCAAAAACATCCCTTAATATGGAATGTCTTTTAGTCTCCATTACTCCCCCTTTATATTTTACTTTATTGATTTGAAAAAAGCCAGGAAATATCCTGGCTAATAATTAATACATCTCTATATCTGCATACTTAGAACATATATATGCTTCAGAATCGCCAAATTTAATCTTTACCCAATAGTCATTGACTACCTCTACAATCTCTCCCGTAGCATCAATTGGCAGAGTGTCAAGTGCATCATATGTACCCTTAGGACCTGAGCGTACAACTAAACCAGTATTTTTTACAGTAAATTTGCCAATAACCTCTGCAACAGAAGTGCCAGCTTTCTCAGTTACATCAGCTGATGCAGTATCTTTTTCATCCATCGCTTCTACACCACTCTCAGCATCTGAACCCGCATCTACTTCTATAACCGTATCATCCTGTTTTTTTGCTTCCTCCCAGAGGGCATCTCCCATATTGGAAGGATTCTCTACTTCAATTTTTTCAATAGAATCAGTCTCTTTTGCAGACTCTGCACTTATTGTATTATTATCTCTATCCAAAGGAAGAGACTCAACTGTTACAGCAGACGAAGTATCTCCTTCGTCTACTATAGTAGCATCATTACTAACTACTGAATCGAAGGTAAAGCTAAACAGTGAGCTAGGATTCTTGATGTTGAAGTGAAAAATCACACCACATACGCTGGCTACAAAAAATACGCCTAATAATATATATAATAATTTTCTGTTGATCATTGTTCCACCTCTTATTCAGCATTTGATGCTGGCAACTGAATATATATTGCCATTCCCTGTCCCTTGGCAGTCTTGGCGTAAATCGTTCCACCAAAGCTCTCAACAATTGCCTTGGACTGAGTTAGACCCAAGCCGTTGCCGCTAACTCTATTAGAGCCCTGGAAATTAAGCTCAAATATATGATTTGCCTCATCTGAATCAAGACCCTTACCATTGTCCTTTAGTACTATAAAGAGGTCGTCAGCTATTCTGGATATAGTAATAACCAAGCTTCCTGTCTGATTCATGTATTTGATAGAATTGTCAACAATATTTCTAAACATAATATTGATGAGCTTGGGATCAGCCTTCACATTGATTGAATCAGAAGAATGTGAAAGGTTAATCGAAATCCCCGCCTCCCTGGCGTATTTACTCATCTCATTAACTACTTTTCTAGCCTCTGCTATGATATTGAGAACCTTGGTCTCTCCTGAAGTAGGTAAAAAGCTCATTCCTACTTCACTTTTTGCAGCCTCTATCTTGGCTTCGTTGGCACTAATTATAGCTTCTTCCTTTGCCTTAGCCGCATCAAGATTTTCTGTGAGTGCTTGATTTTGACGAACTAATTCATTAACTCTTGAAGTCAAGTGCTTGTTCTCGTTTTTAATATCTGTTAGGTTATCGAGCTCCGTTGTAACAGTCTTTTTTAAGCTCTCTGTATCCTCTATAAATCTCTGTGTCTTAGATACTACTATAATCAACGCGACAAGTATTAAGACTGTTCCAACAATTGAAGCAATCATTGACTCAATCTCAAATATAGATGATGTGAAATACGACGCAGCACTAAACAACACCCCAATAATAACTAAAATTGTAGCACTAATTGATATCTTGTTCTTCATGATGTCTCCTCTCAAAAAACAATATTTATTATAAGGTTAACCTATTTTTTCGTCAAATAAAAATTAAAAAAAGGACGCACACCATTTGGTATACGTCCCAAAATCACCTAATTTATCAAACCAGTGAATATAAGCCAGGGCTATTCTTCTAAAACCCTCTTACATACTCTTTAGATTTGAAAGCTTAAGCTTTGCCTTATTAGCTAGCATTGTAAAATCATCCTCAGATATATTTTTATATCCCTTCTCGCCTTTTGTCTTTTCAAAAATATCTTCAATAGCAGCCATTACCTGAGCAAGCATGTCCATACCAGGCTTAATCTTATTTAACTGTTTTTCACGCTTAGAACCAGCTGCAAATACTTTCTCATAAGTCTGGGGATATTCTTCCCTGATACTATCAAAAGCTGCAATAATCTGTGCCATTCTAAAATACTTGCTATAATTTGCTGCACACTCACTAATAGTCAGATTCTTAAATTCAGTTTCGTCATAGAAGTCAGCAACCTCATTGAAAAGGTCAGTTACTGCTTTTGTTCTCGCTTCCTCATCATTTCCATAGAGTGCATCTAACTGCTTTTCTATCTCTTCATTCTCCTCCTTAGTATTCTTGTCGTATATATTGCTAAAGATACTATCTGCAAAGCTTCCTTTTCCCTTACCATACTTTTTTTCTACATATGTTTTATTTTTCTTTGCCTCTATTATATTTGTATTTTCTTCGTATGTACTTCTCGCTTTTTCAATATCAAATCCAGCAAGTTCATTAAAACGGCGCATAATTGGCACCTGTTCCATCTTTTCATAGACAGGCTTAAAAGACTTAATACTATCTATAAGTCCTGTCATAAGCTCAACTCTCTCAGTTTCGTTTTCATCATCCTCATGACGCTCAATGTAATCCTTAGCCATTTTGCTAATCTCAGGCGTCAACGCCTTAGCTGCACTAACCTTTTCAGGAGTCATCTCATCTAGCACGGCCTCATGCCTCTCAATTGCAGTGATAATCTCCTTAAATCCTGAACCAGCCCCTTTCTTAAGCTTCTTAAATATCTCCTGATATACAAGAAGACTAGGAACGCCCCCCTTGTATCCACCAGCTAAAAATTTAGCTTTTTTTTCAAAATATGGTTTGGAACAGTTCATATAGAAAATCTGTCTTTTTCCGGCCTTTCTGTAACACTCATTTTTATAATCCATCATTATGTTGTGATTTAAATCTATTCCACTATAATGCTCAACAAATGTTGTAACAACTATCTTTATTCCAGAAACCGGCACGCTCGATGATACCCAATACTCATTCAGTCCTTCATCGAAATCTTCCGTTTTTTCGGTAACAAAAGGTATAACATTGCATTCATCACTGCGATCAAAAGCCGATATCCATTTTTTATCTTCAGCAGTCGTGCCATAGGTCATGAAATACGGGTCATCTGAGCGGAAGTTATCAGTTTGACCATCAGAATCAAAAAATGCCGTTAAATACATGTGCCTATCATGTACTCCGTCTACTAAATCATCAAAATCCATTTTTTCATCTACAACTAACTTAGAACTTACATTATAGTATTTAAGTATTCTTGAGAAATACACATATCTCTTATTAAATTTCTTCGCTTCTGACATTCTCTCTTTGCGTCTTATTTTGTCAATTGCACGCTGTTCATCATATATAATTTTCAATATTCTGTAATCCTCATCTCTATATTTTTTGTCAAGTTCTGTCATAGGATTACCTTCTGGATCACATGCAAATCCATGAAGCACAAAAAAATGTTTTCTCGAAAAATCACCCCAAAACAGCTCGCTTGCAGATTTTTTTGCATCTAACCCTTCTGTTTTCTTGAAATAATTAATCGAATTATTGCAAAGCTTCGTATGGGTCCAGAAAGCCTTGACATTTGCCTTCATTTTCTCACTGACAGGTTCCTTTTCTTCGATATCCTTTCCATAGCAAGTATTTATGTCAACCATCTGATCTACTATTGCCTGTCTAGCCGCCCAGACAGTCTTATCGTGATCTGATAGACCTAGTTCAGGAATCATAGATTTTAACTCATCGCGTAGTGCCTCTATTATTGCGAAACGCTCTCTATCAAGGGATGATTTATTTTCTTGATGTTTCTCCAAATATTTACAGCAATCATCATATGCAATCTGTCTGGACTCACAGGCTACCATCGTAAAATCATTACTGTCAAAATCTCCTTCTATAAGAGAATCTATACTTTTAAGAGTCTTGTTAAACTCAGGAGCATCTCCTTTGTCCCTAGCTGACAGCTTAAGTCTGATAGCTTTTTCATAAAAGTTTTGAGTCATGTATGCATTTAATTTACCCTCTAATGCCTGCTCTGTCACCTTTACACCATCAAGGCGTCTTGTTTCCTCTGTGTGAAGCTTTGCTGTAGACTGTAGCTTCTCATTCAGCACATCTCTAATTTCTTTTATAAGAGTAAGTCTAAGCCCACCATTGGTAGTGATCTTATAGTCATCTCTATTTTTGATATAAGTACTTACAGCATCATAGGCTTTTTTATATTCAGGGGTATCTGCCTCATAATTCCTTTTTGTAAGAGTCTCAATACCTCGTACCACATCATTATAATATGATGAGCTAAGCTTGCTTCTCAAATTAACTAGTCTAACTAAAAAATCACACATCTGAGACTGATAATCACGTGCACTTACCTGACTAACAAATGCCTCCTTGTTCATATTTTCAAAGCCAAATAGAGACTCTTTATTTTTTTCAGCAGCAAGTGCTTTATTCATTTTGTCATTGAAGATGTCATAGGAACTAATCCCATCCATCTGCTTGGACTTTTCTGGAATTACATCTTCTTTTGGACGCATTAAATCCTCTTTTTTCTCCTGAGTAATTTCCAGTGGATTAGAGATAATTTGCTCCTCAAAAGTCTTACTCTTTTTTATCTGCTCTTCGTAATTGTCCATCTCATTTTCCTCCAAATATTAGCATTAAAACCTGTTCAAATAATTGTTATACACTTATTCTCTACAATTACAATGACAAAAGTAAGACAACATGTATAACCTGATTTTATCCTAAACAAAAAGTCATGTATATGGGCAAATATGTTATCTGACCTTCGACTCTAAGTTCCTTTGTATATATAATGAATCGTTCCTCTGACTTTATGTTGTATTTTTTTATGAAATTATCAAAAGACTTGTGGGATTTGTAGCCTGAGGATTTTACCTCAATAATACATACCTTTTTCTTTCGAACAATCATAAAATCAATTTCATACTTCTTTTCCTGAGAACTATCATCCTCCTGATACCTAAATTCGTGAAAATATAATTGCCTCCCATTTGCTCTAAGTGTCTGTGCGACGATATTTTCGTACAACATACCTTGGTCAATGCTTAGATGATCAAATATCAAATCCTTGTATATATCCTCACCTGTATCCTTAGCGTTTTTCATATACTGGGTAACCAAAAGACCAGTATCTCCCATATATAACTTAAAATTACTTCTGTCTGCGTATGATTCAAGTGATATTTCGGGCTTGGTAACATTTATACATTCATTTCCGATCATTGATTCTGAGACGAAATTAACAGCATCAACATAGTTCTTATATCTTGCATTTTTATCAACTTTAGAAAACTTAAAATGAGAATTTTTATTTTGGAGTTGCTCGGGGACTGTCTTAAAAACTACTGATGCTTTTTCGTTATTATCATCATCATATTTTTCCAAGTCATCTTCATAAAGCTGGAGTATCCTACGCTTCACATAATCAATTTGCTGATAACTCTCTCCCTCTACATATGCTACCACAGCTTGTGGCATACCTCCAACAGCCATATATGTTCGAAAATCTTGAAGTATTTTTCTATGAATCTTCTCGTCAAAAGCTTTACGCTTCTCAAAGTTTTCCCTAATGGCATCCGCAGTAATCTCGTCTCCTTTTGCCCATAAAAACTCTTCAAAATCAAGAGGATACATCTTTATCTTCTCCTCTTCAGAGGGAATTAAAATGTTTTTTACATTCTTTTTTATGGAAATAAGAGAGCCAGTCTCTATATAATCAAATCTTCCATCTTGCACAAGATACTTGATTGCCTGTCTGGCCTGCGGAAACAACTGTACTTCATCAAAAATAATGACAGACTTCCTCTCTTGCAAGCTCTTTCCCTTCAATAGGAAAAGATTTCTGAAGAATTCTTCCAGGTTGTCTATATTGTCAAAATTATTCCTTACATCAACTTTTTCTTTTGCAAAATCAAGTAGGATGTAATCGGCGTATTCTTGCTTTGCAAACAGTTCTACCAAAGTACTCTTACCTATTCGCCTGGCTCCCTCCACAAGTACAGCCGATGTGCCTTTTGACATCTCTTTCCATTCAAGAAGTTCCTGATACAGTTTTCTCTTAAGCAACATATTCAGTCCTCCATGATACGCAAAAGCCAACTATATCAAGTGGCTTTTCACGAAAATTACTTTTGTTTAACTGTGTTTTATCACGAAAATCATTTTTGTTTTGCGCGATTTTTCACGAAAATTACATTTGTTTGTAATTCTATACTTAAAAATTATAGTTGTCAATATACTATGTGCTTTTGTTTATACCTTAAGATTCAAGTGCAATTATTATAAAAAAAGCCATAACCACGTTATAATTCGCAGTTACGGCTCAACATTCTATATGTTTTTTTCCTATTTGTCTGCTTCTTCAGCCTTTTTCTTGGCCTTGTTCTGAAACATTATACCAAACCCCAATGCTGCAAGCCCAAGCCCGCCACAAATCGAATCAATGGCGATGTTAAGTCCCTGAATAAGTCCCGTAACAAGTGCTACACAAAAACATACGATTGCTACAATAAACATTGCAATACTAATTTTATACTCTTTTGAATTCTTCATTTTCCATATCTCCGATTCTATTATGCGTGATAATGAGGACAATTATCTTCTCCATTTAATATATCTTCTGGCTTAATGTCATATTTATGACAGCTTGATACCATTAAAGAGTCACAGTATATACAATCCTTGCAAATCATATTTTCATTTGTAAGCAACTCAAATACCGGATCCTCACTGAAGCTTCCTGAAGCTTCTACATCCTCTATATCCTGACGATTATCTTCTGCCGCTAAATCATCCTCCAAAGCTACTTCTTCTATATCAATCATTGAGGCTTCTGTTTCACCTAAAACTTGTTCCTCTATAGTTTTATCAAAATTCATATAATACATTTTCTGGCTCTCAAGGCTCGCATTCTCACCAAATACTGTAGTAAAAAGCTTTTTGGAATCATCACCTAAGAATACTGCGTTTATATATTCCTCATTAGGATATTTTTCAATTAATCTATCTAATGAAACTCCAAGCATTGATATAAGTAATGCTCTATCCTTAACCACGGGAGATAGATAAATATGCTCGATGGTAATTCCATCACTATCTTTTCCTAATAGTACCCAGCCATTTATCTGATTATCTTCGTAGAGAACTGTACTTATCTCTCTATCAATAATGTTACTATCGAAGCTTGGGAAAGCTACATCTGACTCTTTGCTACTCTTATCCCATTGCCATGAGAAAATCTCCTCAGATACATCATTAAGAGTAACTAAGTTAGAATTGTTCTTATCCTTGGCTCTTGCCTTTGATAAAATTGGACTATCTACGGCTACCTTTATCTTTGCTGTTCCTGAGAAATACTCTGCTCCCTCATTCAAACCGCAACGCCAGAGGAAGTTCCCATAGCCCTGGTAATCACCACTTTCACTACTTACTACTGTTATGATTCTCTGTCCGCCATTTCTTCTCAGAAGATCATATACAGACTCTAAGAGACTAGAACCCACTCCCTGACGAAGCATGCTCTCTGCCACATAAACTCCAAGTAAATAGGCTTCTCTCTCCGCAGTAAATGCTGCTACAGCACACAGAGCATTCTCATCATTAAAGGCTCCCATAAACTGAACTGAAGAGTCTTTAATTTCGTCCTCTGTAAGATAGTTTATATATCCTTCATACTTTGATATATCATCTTTTTGTAATAATGCGTATTTCATAATCAATTAAACCCTTCCGTTGCTATTATGATGCTTTTTCTACCTGTGGTATTGTCTCCACGTATATTGTATACTCCTTAGTGCTCTTCATTGTTTCTCTATCACTCATAGGTGCATCATCAGTTTCAACTTTAAGAATTCTAAATTGTGTTCCTGACTGAAGCAACATCTCCTGTTCTTTGTCCTGAACTGAAGTAATACCAACTGGCTTATTATCCTTGTCCAATTTAGCAAGTCTTGAAATATTGACTGCCTTGGTTCCCTTATGTCCAAGTATAATAAAATGAACAGGATTAGTATGTCTAAAGTGGTTAGCGCTATCCAAAAACATAGATGTGCTTACAAAACCTTTATCTCTTATAAGCATTTCTTTTCTTCCAACACGCAATAAACATCTATCTATTTCACCTTCACTAGCATTTGAATTTAGTCCAAGCATCGAAGCCAGAGCAGCTAATCCTGTATGTCTATATAAAGTCATATCCTCCCTAAGAGAAAACTTATTCATAGACTTCAATGCAGCCTTAGTCGCATTAACAGTATCCTTACACTCACTCTGTTTATTTCTTAATTTCCAAAGCTGTGCATTATTGAATTCCTGATTCTTCTTCATCTTAAGTTCTTTTTTCGTCTCGTCGCAGACCTTCTTACATGTTTTATTAATCCCTATGAACTGAGCAGATAATTTGTTGCTACGAAGAAGTATATTCATTGGACCAAAATCTAAACCATGTCCTTTTGTTTCTGCCTTATAACACAAAAGAGCTTTTTTCCCTTCAGCATCAATCTTTATATTATCTTCATCACCCTGATCCTGCATTCTTTTCAAGAACGAGTTACCCTTCCTATTAAGCTTTCCTAGCCAGTTAAAAGCACTTCCCTGACGCTTACCAAAACTCTTAATTAAGTTGACCTTTTCTTCAGTCATTTTCTTGTAACCAGCCAACTGCTTTTGGCGTAAAACTTCTACATGCTGTAAAAGTTCTTTTTTGTGTTTTATTTCTGCTTTTCGGCTAAGATAGGTCTCATATTCAGCGCGTTCTTTTTCATTTCCAAAACCTATCTTTCTAGAAAAGCGCTTCATACGACTCATTTTTATGGGTCTGGGTATTGACTCATATATTCTTATTTCCTGTTCATCAAGTTCTGGAGTAAGCGCCTTTTCAACATAAGCTGGTTGCTCATCAAGTATAAGACTATCACTCAATTCTGCCTTTGAGACTTTCTGCTCAACCATGCTATTGATATTAATGTTTTCAATAGCAACCTCTTTAATTGCTACTTGATTATCTTTTTGCTGCTGAGCAATTAAATTTTTCTGGTCGGCTATGACTTTATTATCAGCAAGCTCTTTTTCTACCTGCTGAATTTCATTTTCTTTATGCACCTGATTATTTATTAATAATTCACTATTATCCATCTCAGTATCCTCCTGAAAAAATGCTTTGTTTTTTCAACTGATGTGAGAATATCACTCCCGTATGACAAGAGTGTGACAAATAAAAAACTCTGCTTTTCGTTTTTTATCCAATCCATATGTTTACTCCATAATCTTAGATAATGTACCTACATTTCTCACTATTCCCCAGAAGCCTAGCTTACTTGCTGACGAGGATAGATGTGATAATAAGAGATCTCCCATGGCATCAGCAAATGACGCAGGTGACTTATCACTGTAGCTTGAATTAAACTTATTCTTACATTCGTACTTAAGTCTTGCAACCAAGGCTCTTCTATAAGCTATCGCAAACTTATTTATCAGCGCTGTATGCTCTTTTTCCTCAAGAGCTCTCTTATCCTTTAGCTCCTGAGTCGCATTTTTATCTACTTCTTCGCATTGCTTTGCATGTTCAAATACTGCATCTGTTGCATTTCTTAAATCCTCATACAGCTTTTCACCATAGGTATGCTTTTGTGATTCCCATTCAGCTAACATCCTCTTAATCTTATTATTAGATTGGTCAAGATATTCTTGGTTGCTCTTCTCCGCTTCAGTAGGATTATTAGGGTCAGCGACTGTTGCATATATATGATTTCTAGTTAGAGGCATTAGATTGCATAAACTTTCTACACCTCTTGACTTACGAACCCTTTCCTCCTGTAGCTTTTTCAGTGATGCTACTAATTCATTCTCAATACTCATTAGCTCTTCTTCTGATGCGTTACTCCTTTGCGCTTCTCTATAAGCCTTATAGTAATTAAGTACAGGCATCATCGGACTATTCTTCTCAATATTTTGTATTTTAGAATCCATGACTTCCTGATTTACAGTTGTATTTAAGCTTCCCATTATAGCTTTTAGAGCAGCTACACTATCCATTGTAAGATCCGTAATAGGACGTATCTTTTTTAATGCCCCAATAGCATCTAAAACCTCTGCATTCTCGCTGGCTACAATCTGAGGATTGGTCATAGCCGCTTTTGCTATATTGTACTTACGCTTGAATTCTTCAAAGTTATCCAAAAGCACTAAACCATTATCAGCTATATAGTTATTTTCAAAATATGCAATATCCTTTTTGTCAGTACTATGAAGCTTTTCTCTTAATTCCGTCTCATCCTCCCCTTCATAGACAGCCTGATCCCTTATTAATTCCTCCATTTTTTTGTATTTACTATTGCCAAATTCCATATTAAGCCCATAGTAATCACTTATCTCAGCTTCAGCAGACATATCTATATTTTTGTCCATAAATCTTAGTGCCTTCTGTATCCTTTTTATACGCGCATTTATATCATCCATGGCATTCTGCAAACGAATCTGGCTCTGGGAGAAATTGTAGATTGCAGCGGGAAGCTCTACGCCAATAGCTTGTGCCTTCATAAGGGCAGCAACTATTCTAAGACCACTTGAACGCGCATCACCGTAACCTAAGATTTCCTTAAATATCTCTTTGAGTTTAGATTTTTTCTTATTAAACTCCTTTTTTGAATCGCCTGTAAGAAGTTCACCAAAGCTCTCGAGGAAAATTGGCATATCTCCACAGGATGCAGCAATCATCATCTTAAGTACGAGATCACGCTGTACATCATCTAGCTGTGTGACATTACCAAAGTCGATTACCGTAACACCATTCTCATCAATCATGATATTTCCAGCATGCATATCACCATGGTAAAAGCCTTCTCCAAAGACTCCTTCTCTAACCCAAGTGTCCACGAGCTTCTCCATATGCTCATGTCTGGCCTGCAAGCCTTTTAATATTTGCGGAAGTACTTTTTGAGCATTCTTATAGTCAGAAAAATTCTTAAATGTTACCGATGCCCATCCATTGTCGTCTGAATCATTAATCAAAGGAGCTACTATTTCATTAACCTCTTTATCAACACCCTCAAGATAAGTGTCTATGGTATCTCCAGATGCTTTTTCAAGAACTAAGGTGTTGGTTGTAGGTTCAACCGTATTATCAACCTTTACTGATTTTACAGAAGTAAAGCCTCTGTCATAAACCATTCCTCGCTGGGCATTTTTAGCTTCAATTCGAAGATCCATTTCCTCTTCGATTCTCTTAAGCTGTCCCTCGTAGGTAGCTTCCATTCCACCTTTTTTATTTAATTCCTCAGGCTTAAGTCTCTTACCCCTTCTACGAGCCTCCGCCTCTTTTTGCATCCTGTCGGTAAGCTTAGCGGCATCGAGCATTATTTCTTTTTCAATATCCATACGGTTTTTAACCTCTGGACGTAGAATCTTGATTGCTACCTCTTTTCCCCCCTTAAAGTCGGGTCCATATATAGTACAAAGGAAAGTCTGAGCTACTGATGCAGCTCCTAATGCTCTATTAACTCTGATAAACTTAATCTTACCATTTGAGGCATTTATTATGCCATGAAGCTGTGCCTCTACAAACTCTTTTGGAATAGGAGCAAGCTTACTCTTAACGTCCTTTAGGGCTTCCTTTAGTGATACAGGCATTCCCGCGGAGGGCATACCCTGCATCATTTTTTGAAGTAGAGGTCCCGCACCCTTAATGAGTCCACCTAAAAATCTTCCCTGTTGGGTTTCATTAAACTTCTTTTGCTGAACAGCTGTAAGATTTTTAGGAAGCTTTGTCTTTTTGTTTGCATTTCTAAGAGCAGAAGCAATCATCGCTCTCTTGTCAAGATTACTTACTCTGGCAAAATATGTAGACAATACGTTTTTGTTGAATAAGCCCTGTCCAGAACCTCCCTTAAATGCATTTGTAACAATCTTGCCTAATCTCTCATGACCCCTTTCAATTCTACTCGTCCTCTCGTCATCAGAGATTCCCTTCTGGTTAGGATTACCTATAACCTCATTATCTATTTCATCCTCTGCGTCAAACACTTCATTAACTGCAACGTTAATATTGCTCTGCAAGCCCTCCATAGCATCATCTACTTGAGACTGAACGGTTCGTTGAAGCTCCTTAAATCTTGCTCTAAAAGCAGGATTTTTTATTGCTTCTTTTATCTTGTCTTCCATCAGCTCATAGTCATCCTTAGCTTCGTCAGATGCATTGAGGAAATTCTCATAATCACCGACAAGTAAACCTGCTATTCCAGAGAAGAAGGATTTAACTCCATACATTGCACCCTTCTTTTTGGTATTATTCGAGAAATTTAAGGTACGAAGTGCTAATATCTCAGGTGAACTTAAAAATCCATCAATTGTATCTTCAAGCTCTTTGTTATTAAGCTCGCCCTCAGCCGGTAGATTTTTCAATACATCTTTAACGAGAGTAGGTTTTTTTAGAATAAGCATAATGGTCTGAAAATGCTTTTCTAAAATTCCTGTAGTAATATCCTCATCCTTAACCGCCTGATCAATATTCCAGGTCTCACTTGAGAATATCAAATCCGCAATAAAATCCTTGACCTTAAGTTCATCCTCGTTCCACTCGGCAAGCTTAATCCTTAGATCTTTGTCGACTTCTATGAACTCAGGCTTCTTTTCTACAACCCCTTCTATATATTCTACTGCATAGTCATAATTATATACTTCCTTGGTTGCATTCAGATTTTCTAATAGCTCAATGCTCTCCTGACCGTTGAAGTGAATACCCTTATTGATGTCATCAACCATCTTGATCAGCTCAGAAGCCTTTAGTCTATCCTTAAGCATCTCAGAAGTCATAGTTCTAATCAGATTTGTGGCCAAATTATTGAAAAATGTGTCAGCTTTTCCTGTCATTCCTGCAAGAAACCTTATACAAAGATTTCTGGAATTCATGAGCACACCTTCATTCTTAGGGTCAAATGAAAGATTGTCAAAAATAGCCTTAGCATGTTCTTTTCCATATACTGAAGCGTTTTTCATTACGCTGTTTTCAAGGTAAGTTGCAACCTGACCTGCTACCTTAGGTAGCTCAAAGGGGCGATTTTCTATGATTACGCTTAGTGTATTATTGGGAAGCTGGACAATCTTTAGCTTCTCATTTCCAAATTCAACCTCTTTTTCGGCATAGCTATTCACCAAAAAGCCTCTAAGTGCCTCAAGTATTTTTATAAATCCATCCGCAATAGACTTTTTATCCTTATAGCTTGCTATAACCTCATCTACGCTTCTCTCAAGCTTAAATACGCGCACTAAGTCCTTGGCTTTGTCACTTAAGGCAGCATAGTTTTCTAGCTCTGTAGGCATTAGAGTGAGCTTGTTCTCGTTTTCCTTTTGCTTCTCGTCATTTTTAGTAAGCTTTACATAAAAATCGGCGTATTCCAAAAAGCTCTCATGCTTATCTACAAACTTTTTAATCTTTTCAAAGCCCTGCTTAAAACGAGTATTAGTAAGCTCCTTTGCAACTAATTTCATGCTTGCAAACATCTCAGCGTCAGCTGTGATATGAGCTTGAAGGTCGCTACCTAGCTTCTTAAACTGCTCTGCTTCTTCTGTTGACAAGCCTCTATTTATGGCATTTTCACGCAGATTCTCATACTCACTTAGCATGTCGCACAGCTTAATGAGCGCAGTGGTTCCCTGTTTAACTTTTCTAGACTTATTCTTCCAGGCTGAAGTTTTTAGTATCCTCCTGTCAACCTCATCCTGTAGACCTGAGGAACCGTTTTCAGAAAGGAGCTTATGGTCTAAAACTTTATCGCATTTTTCTAAGAGTCTGGCATCAGCCCTTACCATCTTGTTAGAGCCTACAAGTGCTTTGTACGCACAGTCCTTGAGATAAGCATCTAATTGCTTATCTTTAACCATCTTTAATTCTTTGGTGCCAGCCAATTGTCTAGCAATCACGTAGCCTGTAACTGCATCAATAATATTCTTGCCGCGTTCCCTTTCGCCTAGAATAAGAAGATAATCATCCTCACCTACTTTACCCTTATTAAATACACCCATGTAGGTGTAAATCCTTTGCAAAGCCTTAAACACCTCATCTCTGACGTGTCCAAAATTAGTCTTTATAATAGCCATATTGTGGTCAGAAATGCTTGGAAGCTTTACTCCTGACTTCTCGCCATTTTTTACAAGGGCTTTGATTCTATACTCTAAATCCTTATCCTCTAGAGTGTCATCCATGTGATTAGCAACCGCCTCAGCAAGACCTTTTGATGCCTTAGTGGTTTTTCCATTTCTGCGTGTTCTATTCACAAGAGAATAGTTATTGTCTAATAGATTAAATACACTAGCTATATCATCTCTCTTAAGTGAGCCCGCTGTAGTCTTACCCGCATCGAGGTCAATAAGCCTTTTTATTCTATTCCTGTGAGCCTGGGTTAATACTGCTCCATATTGCTCTTCAATAAGTGATAATAGCTTTTCTCTGATTTGTACATTGGCAACGGTCTCAGCCTCATCTCCTAATAATACCTTTGCTATTAAATCCATTACCTTATTGCTTCTAATAGCAGAGTTTTCAACTACCTTAAGCTCGCCGTCCTTGAATATTATTCCGCCACGATTATGTTCACCTATCATGCTCATAAAGTCCTCTAAGGTAAGGGACTGTATAGCAGTGATATTCTTCCTACTCATATCCTCTATGGGATTATAGTTTTTTCTGGTCTCCTTATCACCTAACTTAACTATATCTAAGAGACTGTCTATGGCAGTATTTTCCCTTTCATAGATTTCACGACCCTTTTCAAAACGCGCTCTTTCTATTATGAGATTGTCTAGTTTTTTTCTTGTCTTTGAGAGTCTTCTCTTACCCTCGGGATTATGAGGCGAAGGATGCTTTTCTATGTAGTTATTACAGTTTGCAATAGCAGTTTGATATGCAATACTAATATCGTCTAGCTTTTGATTATCCACTTCTCTTTGACCAAGGAGCGTTTCAAGATTAGTCAGTGACTTCTTGAGCTTAACCATTACAGAGCTATCTCCGCCCTGTCTATAGTCATTGATGAGCTCATAAGATTTGGTTCTTCCTTCTCTTGCAAACTCCTTGACCTTAGCCTCTAAGTCATATTTTTTGACAGTCGCCTCAGGAAGCTCATCATTTCTTGTAGCAAGCTTAGTCTCAAGCATATAGTCAGCATAACCCTGCTGAACATCTATAAAATCTCTATATGCCTTCTTTAATCTATCGTTTCCGTACTTTATGCCGATTTTCGCCAGTGAATTAACGCTAGTGACCTCTGTAAGACACTTATTATTCAAGCTAGAAAATCTGGGATTTTTTGATAAAAGTTGAGTTTTGGCATAGCTTATAGAATTCGATTCATCTGAACCATAAGCATCTAAAGTCATCTTATTATTAGCTACATATAGCTTGTACTCAGGGCTTATAGCAAGCTTTAGATTAACAAGAGCCTCTTCTTCACCAGACAAATTATCCTTATCTAGCCCTAATTCTCTTATGATAGCGTTGTATCTTCCTTCAACCTTTTTTGCATAACATGTAGAATTAGCTAGCTGTGTCTTAACATATTTAAGCTTATTCTCAGGTGTTGAAATGAGCCTTGCATAGGCTCTATCTCTTAAGCTCTCAATTTCTCCAAGTCCATTGAAGGAATACTTATTAGCCTCAAAAGCCATAAGATTACTTTTAAGAGCATCAAACTGCATAACAACAGCATAGATATCCTCGTAGCTACCAAACTTTAATACGGCTTCTATTTTTTCCTTTGAAGCCATAAAGATACTCATATCGCCAGATGAGGTTAATGCACCTATTTTTTTAAGTGCTTCATTTGTCTTAGCATTAATCTCACTAGCCACCGCCTCGCCGTTTTCGCTTATAAGGGGCTTGACCGATTCTTTGTAGATATCTCTTTCGATTTTTCTATCAAAAATTGTCTCTTCAAAATTCGTACGAAGACGATCCATTAGTTGTCTTCTTCTATCAGCTACAGAACCTACTGTGTGCTTTCTCTCAGTTAAGTACATATATATAGCTTCTCTAGCCTCATAGTACTCATTCATGACATCATCCGGAATGGTTACACCCACCCTGGAATCAGCTCGTATACACGACCCCACCTTTTCCTCAACAGCCATGAAATAGGCAGACTTTTTACCTGTCTCCCTTCTCAGTCCCTCTAAGGCAGCATTTATGTAAGCAAAGTCTGCAGGAAGTGCCCCAATTACCTCTTTTTTCTCCTGACTAATACTTGCAATGTCAAAGCTGTTATCAAGATTATTATCTTTTCGTGCAAAACCACTGATGTTTATATCACTAAAAGAATTGGCTTCTTTTAAGATAAAGTCATTTCCTTTGTATTCATCCTCTTCATCAAATACAAATTTAGGCTTATTCTCCTCGAATTCATCCTTCTTTAGCTCCACTCTTTCAATGATATTAGAGTCCTCGATGGGTCCTTTTATTATCTCTTCAGATTTGTCTAAGCTGGTTCTTATGATATCATCCATAGTAATTCTCTCTTTTTATTAGCACTCAATACTGTAATCATCAAAAATAAGTCTGTCATCAGGCTCGCCAAACATAGACTCCATAATAGGCACGTAATCCCTGTCATAGAATGTCAGTGCTACAGTTGTGTCCTCGGTCAAATCTGTAAAAATATGCTTTGCAAAATAAGCCATCATTACAGGAAGTGCAAGGCTGCTGTTTTTAGAAGGCATAACCAGGATATCCTTCATAAGTACAAAGTTACTCTTAATTTTTTGAACTGCTACATAGCCTCGTATTTTTCCTTCGTGCTCAAAGAAGCATGTGTATCTCCTATTGAGCTTACTTAACTGAACACCGGGTCTAAATTCATTGAGCCACTTTTCAAATTCGTAGAGCTTGGGGTCATCTTTCTCATAATCAAGATAGCACTTGATATACGAAAATCCCTTCTCAAGAGTCTCCATATTTTTCATAGTGGGAGAATCCCTAAGGTCATCCAGTGTGTATGTAATTGTCTCTGACCTGAATATCTTCTCGAAATCATTTTTTACGAGTATTCCCTTGAGTGCATGATCATGCTCTGTGACACTGGCCTTGACTATTTTATAACCCTTTTTTCTAAGTTCTCTGCCAGACTCCTTGATGAGAGTCTCACCGATATAATCGCCCCTATACTCTTCCTTTACCTCGATATGAGCAAGAGCGCATATTGAGCTATACTCCTCGTATACCACATATGCTGCATATGCAACCAAATCATTGCCATCTAAGGTTCCAAATAGATGAAAATCCTTGATATTTTTTCTATTTAGCTCTAACCACTCTGCTGTCTCCTCTGGCAAAAGCGTCTTTGCCTGATCAAATGT
>JAZRXQ010000170.1:0-12957 GCA_045600305.1 Lachnospiraceae bacterium | reverse complement strand
CTCCTTATATTCTACTGCAATTTGCTCAATTAAATCATATAGATACGCCACAATTTTTCTCTGGTCTTCATATACGTTAAAAAGATCTTGACACTGGTGTAAAATACCCTTTGAAAAACCAAAAATATAATAAGGAGCAGAGTCGAAAATTTTGTAAAAATCCTCTGTTCCCCTATAGCTTAGGCGCATCACCTGACATTCTTCTTCAGCTATATAGTTGGCATCATATCTCTCGTATAGAGCATCTGATAGACCTATAATAGAGCCTGGTCCTAGGGTCAAAGCCACTCCGGCTCTCTCTTCTCTTATTTTTCCACTAAGTAAAACATATAGTCTGTTTACTGGAGCCCCCTGCTCTAAGAGCATATCCCCAACACCACATGATACATTTGTAACCATATCTTAATCCTTAATCTATACCCCTTTGCTAACATGAGACCTAAATTATCTCTTTTATTACCAAGCACATAATATCACACGATTTTAATTAAAAACTATTGCCTAATACGCAGTAGCAAAATGCCCCTCAACAATTCTCTTAACCCATGCCACCGCCAAATCGCTCCAGCTGTATAATGCAGGCTCTGGTTCTACGCACATTCTCTCATCAGCAAGTGACATTCCATGATTGCCTACATTATATATATGTAACTCCAGATTTACGCTGTTTGCGTATAATGCGTTTGCAAACTTCAAGGAATTTGCTGGTAAAATAAGCCCATCTCCTGCAGTATGCCAAATAAAAGTAGGAGGAGTATTCTCGCTAACCTGATTTTGCAGACTGTAGAACTCCTCATCTTCATCTGTATAATCACACCCTAGAATATATGAATTCATAGATGTCTCAAAATTAACAAAATATCTACCTTCTTTTTCATCCCAGGTAAATAATTTTTCCTCAGGCATATCGGGATTCTTTTGATCCCATAAAATCTCGCTTAAATTCTGACCAGGCTTGATTCCAAAATCAAGATGAGAGGATGAACTCTTAAGGTCGAGCACTGGATAGCATAGAATAAGACCAGCTGGTCTTATCATATCATCGCATTCCTCGTATCCTTTAATCACATCATGATTATTATAAAAAACGCCAAGAGAACCCGCTACGTGAGCCCCTGCTGAAAAACCTGTTATAAATACAGCATCAGGATTAACAAACCACTCTTTTGCATGCTTCTTGATATAGTAAATAGCATCAGCTGCATCCTGAATAGGCCCCGGCATCATGGCATACTCACCGATTCCATATCTAAGCACACAGGCATGAAACCCTTGATTCATATAATGAAGAGCTATAGGCTCTGCCTCTCTCTCAGATAAAAACGTATATCCACCACCGGGACAAATAATTATAAGTGGTCTATTCTCTCCCGTATGTGCTTCGGGATTATCCTCGATTAAGTACGTCTCGAGGGTTACATTTCGTGATTTGTTAAGCGTTATTTTTTCATGTATCATAATCTCTCTGTCCGTTCAAATCATTTTCTTGTTTTTCATATCTAGACGCAGTGTCACTTCACCGAGACACTATAGTCTTAGCTTCTTGGCGTACCCTTTTCATAGGTAACTAACTCAGCATTAGGATCTGTGCAATCCTTGATGTTAATCTGATTTCTTCCGTGCTCTTTTGAATAATAGAGTAACTCATCAGCCTCTTTTAGCATATCATCCCATGTAGCATTAATATCTGCCTGAACACATCCCATACTCATTGTAACCTTGATTATCTGGTCGCCAGACTCTACCTCAAGTGCTCGAATCTGATGCGCCATATCCTTGAGCAGCTCTGCAACCTGCATGTAATTTAGCTTGTCAAAAGCAATGACAAACTCCTCACCGCCCCATCTAGCAACCAATCCCTTGCCTGTGATATTATCACGAAGCACCTTGGCAACCTGTCTAAGCACCTCGTCACCGGCATCGTGTCCATAGGTATCGTTTACCTTTTTAAAGAAGTCAATATCACACATACCGATACTATAGCCCTTGCCTGTAGCAGCTGCATCCTCCCTGATTTCGTTAAGTCTCATGGATCCAAACCGCCTATTGTGAAGATTGGTAAGGGCATCATATTCAACCAGCTTAGAAAGTGCCGCCTGAGTTGAAACAGCATTTTTAGCAAGGTCTCCAAACTCATCCTTGGTAGATAAGAGCTTTTCAGACATCTGATTATCAAATCTTCCCGATGCAAGAGCGTTCATAAATCTCTGCAAAAGCTGAATTTTTCCAATATTTTTTTCCGCAAAATAAACACTTATAACTGCTATCAAGGCTGTTGCTAGCAGAATTGTAAAAATAATAGGAAGTGCTGTTCTACCAACCTCTGACTCAGAATTTTCTCTAGGTGATACTATTCCCATAACTCCAAAAAGACTACCGTCAGCATTAACTATAGGAGAAAAGTATGCAAAACACTCCTTGCCGTTGATATACACATTACTATAAAACTTCTCATCTCCTTTTTGAGTAACAGCTCTGGTAATCTGGTCTGCTGCTCCTGTAAGAACCATTCGATTGCCGTCTTTATCTTTCATAGTGGTGGCAACACATATGTCTACAGTAACTCTGTTGACCTCATAATTTCCCTCACCCTTGTCTGTTTTATTATCTACTGTTTTTCTCTGAAATATAGAGACATCATATCCAAAATTATCTGCAACAGAATCCATTATAGCATTTGCTAAGGTAATATCTACCGCTCCCTTGTATAGGTAATATGCCTTAGATAAGTCCCCACCCTTATCCGTATCAGACACTATCTCTACAGAAAAATCTCCTGGATAATTCGAGTCGTATAGCGTCATTATCTGATTGCAGACAGACTTTAAGGTCATTTCTTCATGATTGAAAAGTGCATTACTTATTCTGTTGATGCTCACTAGTCCAACTATAATTGATAAAAGTAAAAGCGGAACTAGAGCTAGCGAAAGCATCTGCGCTTTAATGCCCTGTCCCTGTTTTTTCTTTTCATTTGCTTTAGCATCTCCAGTCATTGAATTTTCGATTTTATTCCTGTTATTCTTTCTAACCATAATTAACACGCTCGCTCTATAGATTTATAGTGTAAAAACTTGCCCTCTGCCGCGATTGCCTGAATCTCCTCAAGAGTTACAAACATAAACTCGCCTGTCTCCTCTTCCTGAAGTGTGACATCATCCGGTCCAAAGTCACCAATGAATTTGTACACGTCTACAAAATAATTATCTCCCTCGTCAGGATTCTCTCTACTGTACGTAAATACATAGCCACCGTCAAAGCCTGATACATCTAGACCTGTCTCTTCCTTGACCTCTCTAAGAATACCAGTGCGAGAATCCTCACCTGCTTGAACACCTCCACCAGATACCTCCCAGTGACCAGGTGCCCACGACTTGGTCATAGCTCGCTTGGTAACAAGATACTTGCCTTCTCTATTTTGAATTATCGCAAGTACAGTAAGATGAAAGTCCCCTGGCTTCATGTTCCAGTCATTTCTAAGCATTGTGCGACCTGTAAGCTTTTTTTCCCTGTCGTATATATCCCATTTTTCGTCTGATTTACCCATGTCCTACTCCTTTTAAAATAATGTATTTATTATACATTTTTTTACGAGAAAAAACAAGGGGACATACCAAAGTACATCCCCATTAAATCACTGCATTTTATTTTTTATTTTGGCATATTGATTATGAACTTCTCCTCATCTTCTCCATGTCTTACGTACATGAAAACATATCTCATATCATATGATTTCCACTTTGGATTGGCTGTCAGATATACTCTACGCTCCGCTCCATCAATAAAATCATATACTCCGCTACCTTCCTCGTCACCATACTCCTCAACAAATGAGAGTGAACCATGGTCTGAATTTACTCCAATTCCTATTTTGCCCTGCATAGGAACTTCTTCACCAGGGTTATCACCTTCGAGCTTAAACTTATATCCTACATATGCAATATGTTTATCTCTACTCGCTTTGTAATCGGGATAAAGTTCATCAAATACTATTGTAAGCTTGTACTTACCATCATAAGTGGTATTAGTAGAATAAATATTGTCTACAACAATTGTATCACCGAACTCATAGGGATGCTCACTTGAACCATCCCTTAGGGGATCTACATCTGTGACTACATCAACGTTTTTACCACCATTGTCAGTACCACTGGGTGCACATAGATTCCAAATATTTTCAGGAGCTTCTGCATCACGTTCCATCATCGAGAATATCAGCTCTGCATCAGTATCTGCCATCAAAACATCATATTCCTGTGGTGTAGAGTGAAGTTCGTATATCATAGAATTTTCACTCTTAAGCTTCACTCCATATCCGGCTAACGCTTCTTTTATAGCAGACTCATCTACCTCTTGACCATCTAGACGACATATTCTCTCTGTGAAATCATAATAATCACCTTTAAAATCGTTATACTTGTCTACTATTTTTGCATCTAACAGCTTAACAAATCCGTTGTCAGTAGAATACTCGTATATGTTAAAAAACGTGTTTACATCTGGATTGTTTGGTCCTACTGCACCACACATCGCATCTATAGCAGTAAGAACCTTGTTATCACCTAAATCATATACATTAATAAGTGTTCTCGTCACCTGATTAACTTCTTTTTCGTATCCCCATCCAAATGGAGTTAACGTAACACACTCAAACATTGTGCTCTCACCATCGTGATCATCATTGTCACTCAGATGATTAATATTAGAAACATAATTACCTTCATCATCCGATAATAACATGTATATCCAAGGTTTTTCTTCAAATTGTCCTCCGCTAGCAAACTGTATTTTTGCCGGCTTTGCCACAACCTCCTCTATTTCTTCTTCATTTCCCTCTTCTTTTTCAGCTACGTCGTCATCTTCAAGCACTGAACCTACGGTTTCAGAAATCGCTACATCTTCACCCTTAGCCACATCATTTTCTGTTTTTCCGCAAGCAAATAGCATGAAGCTCATAGCAACAACACCCGCAATTGCAATCACTCTTTTGTTTTGCATTTTGTTACTCCTTAATAAAATATTATATTTTCTTAAATCCATTTATAATTTCTTCCAGCATTCGTTTACTAGCAGGAGCTAGAGACTCAACATTAGTATATGCTATTCCTATAATGCGACAACTCCTGGGATATACTGGATACATATCAACACTGTCACTAATACCACGCATACATAGCTCTGGCATCAAGCATATACCCAGCCCGGATGCCACAAGGCTAACCGTTGACAAATCATCCACTACGTGAAAACTTGATTCTACATTTAACTTATTTTCTCGTAAAAAATTCTGTATATCTGCATCAGTTGACTCTCTCTGTGTAACAAATTCATGTCCTCTCATATCCTCGATATCCATGTATGGTTTATCTTTGGTATGGGGTGTGCCTTTGGGAACTACACAATAGAGGGGATCTTTGTAAAGCGGTTCTATAGGCAAATCACCTGCCGCTGATACTGAAAGAAATCCTAAATCTACCACGCCGGTCTTAATCCATGATTTAACATCTTCATAAGTACCTTGAAAAACCTCAACTGTAACCCCAGGATATTTTTCTTTAAATCCACGTAGTAAATCTGGCAGCCAGTTTGTACAGACAGATGAAAATACTCCTAGCTTCACTCGACCTGTCCTTAATCCGTTTATGTCATCTACAACCTGAAGAATGCCCTCCTCAGAGTTGAGAAGAGCATTCACATAGGGGAGAAGCACTTCCCCTTGATTAGTTAATGTTATTCCGGTTTTATTTCGTGTTACAACTGAAAATCCTAGTTCTGCCTCAAGAGTCGAAATCGCGTGGCTTATCGCAGAAGGCGTAAGTCCTAGAACCTCAGCAGCACGCTTAAAGCTACCAAGCTCAGCAACATATTTAAACACGTTATAACTAAGTAGAGTCATTTTTAGTCCTATAAATTATACCTTTTGCCACTATCTATTGCACTTATAAAGTAAATCTTCCCAGCGTCTATCAACTTCGGTCTGGAACTGTGCAATAAGCTCTTCATTGCCAGGCTTAAAAAGATGCTTAAATCTTCCCTGCTTAATAAGGAAATCTTCGATAGGAAGCTTTTTCTTAGGCTCGTATGTAAGTCTCCATTCACCATGATTAACCTCAAAAAGAGGCCAGTAGCATGTTTCAACCGCAAGACGACATATCTCCATAATCTCTGACGTCTCATATCTCCATCCTCTGGGACAGGGAGCCATTATATTCAGGAAGCTTGCTCCCTTTGTGTATATAGCACGCTCTGATTTCTGATGAATATCTTTAAAATCTCTAGTAAATGTGGTCTGTCCCACATATGCCACATCATGATCAGCAATAATAGAGGCTAAATCCTTACGATTCTGCATCTTACCAACAGATTTTTTTCCAACAGGAGTTGTTGTAGTATCTGCGTACATAGGTGTTGCTGATGAACGCTGAATACCTGTGTTCATATAAGCACCGTTATCATAACATACATATACTAAGTCATGACCGCGCTCCATTGCTCCGGAAAGTGACTGGAAACCTATATCATAGGTTCCTCCATCACCACCGAAAGCGATAAACTTGTAATTATCCTCTTCCTTAAGCTTACCTCTCTTTTTGAGAGCCTTGAAAGCTGTCTCAACTCCTGAAAGAGTAGCTCCAGCATTCTCAAAAGCATTGTGAATATAGCTATCCTCCCAAGCTGAGTAAGGATACATATATGAAGAAACCTCAAGACAACCCGTTGCATTTGCTATAACAGCGTGATCGCCTTCATGAAGTCCTCGTAGTACCGCGCGTACCGCAATTGTACCACCACAGCCCGCACACATTCTATGGCCAGGAGCGAGACGCTCAGGCTTGTTCATTATCTCTTTTAAGCTGTAATCTGCCATTTCTCTCTCCTCCTATCGTAATCCAATATATCTGTACTGCTCGATTTTTTCTCCAGCTGCAGCACGCTTTAGCTCATCAAAAATCTCATATACATGATCCACTGTGAAATCACGTCCCGCAAGACCATATACATAGCTTACAACTTCAGGATAAACCTTCTCTCTGAAAAGCCCTGCTGTAATCTCTGCTGAAAGAGGTGCCCCATTTGCATTATAGCTCTCACACCTATCCATAATCGCAACTGCCTTTGCTTTCGAAAGTGCTTGTGCAATCTCTGTAGCAGGGAAAGGCCTAAATACTCTAAGCTTGAGAAGTCCTGCCTTAATACCCTTGGCTCTCATATCATTAATTGCCTGTTTTGCAGTTCCAGCAGCTGATCCCATGATTACCATCACGTACTCAGCATCTTCCATTTTATATTCCTCAAAAAGACCAAAGCCTCTGCCAGAAAGCTTCTTATACTTTTCAGCCACTTCAAGGATAACCTCCTTAGACGCTTCCATGGCAAGTGCCTGATTTTTTCTAGCTTCCATTGCATAGTTAGAAACTGAATAAGGTCCAACAGCAATAGGCTGTCCAGGATTTAATAAGAAATCCTCAGGCTCATATGTACCAACAAAATCCTTAACCTCATTATCCTCGAGGAGTTCAATGTTCATAACTGCATGACTTGTGATAAATCCATCCTGACAAATCATAACAGGAAGGTGGACTCTAGGATCCTCCGCAATAGGATATGCCTGAATAAAATTGTCATAGGCTTCCTGATTGTTCTCAGCATAAATCTGAATCCAGCCAGTATCTCTAGCCCCCATACCATCAGTGTGGTCACAGTTGATATTGATAGGACCTGAGAGAGTACGATTTACAAGAGCAAGCACCAGTGGCATGCGGTTTGACGCTGCAAGAAGTAATTCTTCCCACATAAGCGCAAGTCCTGCAGAAGAAGTAGCTGTAAGCGACCTAGCACCCGCAGCCTCTGCTCCTATTGTAGCCGACATTGATGAATGCTCACTCTCAACTGGAATAAACTCTGTATCCATCTGACCATTTGCAATATATGTAGAAACCATCTGAGGTATCTCTGTCGAAGGTGTTATAGGAAAAGCAGGCATAACATCGGGATTAACCTGACGAATAGCGTAAGCTACTGCCTCGTTTCCACTCATTCTCTCTTTGATAGCCATTATCTTCCCTCCTTCATCTCAATCGCATCAAAAGGACAAACAGCTGCACATATTCCACAGCCCTTACAATGATCAAGATCAAACTCACTTCTTGTCCCATTTGAAACAGGAATCGCCGAATCCGGGCAAACAGGTGCACATAAAAGGCACTGCTTGCACTTGTCAGCAATAAAAATAGGTGTATTCGTTCTCCACTCACCTGTGTTAAACTGTTTAGAGGTTCCACCTGCAAAAAGTATAAGCCCCTCTGTGAGTTCAGTGTGAGAAGACTGTTCATTTATTTTTGTAATATCAGTTCTCATTTATTTATTCCTCTTTTAATTTATATCTAATCAAACTCCATCTAGTTTCATAGCTGCAACTACATCATATGCTCGTTTAAGAGCCTCCATATTGCCATCTATAACCTCAGGTTTCTTCGCAAACTTGTGTTCATAGCTTGCGCGCATTTCACCTAAAAAGGTCTCTCTGTCCATAACCTCAGATACAGCAACTGCTGCTGCAAGCATAGGCGAATTAGGAAAATTCTTTCCCAAAGTCTCAACAGAGATTTTCCTTGCGTCAACTGTAAACACCTTGCCAGTATATCCGTTAAGCTGTGATTTAATTTCTCCAGCAGTCTTTGGCGTATTGATTATAATTGCACCATTCGCCTTTAGACCTGCAGTAACATCGACACAATGCAGTAATGTCTCATCGACAACAACTACCAAATCAGGTGTATAGATATTGGAATGAACTAATATCTCATCTCTGCTAATTCTGTTATAGGCCGTAATAGGTGCACCCATTCGCTCAGGACCATATTCAGGAAATCCCTGCACATAAGCTCCGGTCTTAAAGGCCACGTCAGCAAGCAATAATGCCGCAGTCTTGGCTCCCTGACCACCTCGGCCGTGCCATCTAATTTCTAAATTGCCATTCATGATATCTTCCTCTTTAATGTGAATAGATTTCGTGCTGATTATATATCCAGCACGAATTATTATATACCGTATTTTTAATAAGTAAAGCGAAAATATGAAAACTTTTAATCTTTTAGGTGAATTCTTCTCACCTATTCTTTTGTGCATATTGCCGAATCGAAAAAAATTTTTCAGCACTTTCACGATATTTACATTCCTGTATATCCGTGATACCTTCTTTCTACACGTTGCCCGCAGAAAGTGAGGTAGCGAATGAATAAAGCACAAAAATTATTATCTTTGATTATCTTAAGTTTATTTTTTTCCATAACAGGCATTTTCCCGTGGAGCGAATGTCATGAGGTAAGCGCCAAGACCACAATTCCCCAGATTATGGTCCTAAATGCTTATGACCTTAATATGTCTATTGATGACACATTTATACTGATAGCACCTAATACCGGTCTAATTCACCCTACATTTAAATCATCTAAATCGTCGGTTGCATCAATCGATGGATATGGTGTTATTACAGCTAACTCAGCTGGCAATTGCACTATAACTGTTAAAGCCGGAAAAGCTACTGCAAAATGCAAAATCAAAGTCAAAAAGCCAACAATCAGTATATCCCAAACCGCTGTAACCTTAGAAAACGGTGCAAGAAAACAGCTTGGCGCAAAAATATCCACTGGAAACAATATAAAATGGACCTCATCCAAATCTTCTGTCTGCACAGTAGAGGATGACGGTCTTATAACTGCTATAAAGCCTGGTACTGCTTATATCAAAGCATCTGCCGACGGCGTGTCAACCAAATGCAAGGTAACCGTCAAAAAACCCTCGGTAAAATTCACATCAGATTATCTTACCATGAATCCCGGCGATTATAGAACACTCGGCTGTAGAGTTTCTTCAGGTCTCACTCCAACCTATTCTTCTAGCAATGCAAGAGTTGCTACAGTCGATGCAAAAGGTATAGTCCACGCCGTTGACATAGGCAAGGCATATATATACGCTAAAATCGACGGTGTCAAGGTCACCTGCAAGGTCACTGTCGAACTATAGTACAGCGCAAAATTATAGCCCAGCACTGTAGTGCTGAGCTATAGATAAAATATAGATTTAATATGCGAGCAACGTGCTTTTATTTATTTGACCTTCTCCAGATATTCATCTTTTCAGCCTCTTTGATAAGTTCATCTCTAAACTGAGGATGAGCTATCGAAATAATCGCCTCAGCTCTCTGCCAGGTTGAGAGACCCTTTATATTTACCATTCCGTACTCTGTAACAATATACATTGTATTTGCGCGCGTATCAGTAACAATTGAACCCTGATTTAATGTTGGCTGTATTCTGCTCTTAAGCTGTCCATCCTTTGTTGTAAATGTCGAAGAACAGCATATAAAGCTCTTTCCGCCCTTAGATAAATAAGCACCTAATACAAAATCAAGCTGTCCACCTGCTCCCGAAATATGCTTAATTCCAGAGCTCTCCGCATTAATCTGACCAAAGAGATCTAAATCAACTGTATTGTTGATAGATATAAAGTTATCAAGGCTTGAGATACTTCTGATATCATTGGTATAATCAACAGGTGCACTCATGAGTTCAGGATTATCGTCAATATAATCGTAAAGCTTTTGCGTGCCAGCACCAAAAGCATATACCTGACGACCTTTATCAATATTTTTCTTCATACCAGTAATCTTACCGGCTCTGGCAATATCTACAAAGGCATCAACATACATTTCTGTATGAACTCCAAGATCCTTAAGATCAGATTCAGCAATCATAGAACCAACTGTATTAGGCATTCCACCTATACCAAGCTGTAAGCATGCACCATTGGGTATCTGCTCTACAATGAGCTTAGCAACCGCCTTATCCACGTCCGTTGCAGGACCACCAGCACCCATTTGAGATAGAGGAGCATTATTTCCTTCTACAATCATGTCAACCTTGGAAATATGTATACCATTCTCGAATCCGCCAAGAGCTCTGGGCATATTTTTATTTACCTCAACAATAATAGTCTTGGCCTTTTCGCAGGCAGCCGCAAGATGTGAAGCATTAGGACCAAAATTGAAGTATCCATGCTTATCCATAGGAGCTACAACCATCATAACTACATCTGAACAGTTTCCATCTCTATAGTATCTGGGAAGCTCTGAATATCTGATAGGATTGTAGAAACAGCAGCCGCGTGCAATGAGCTTTCTCTCCCATCCACCCATGTGCCATGAATTCCATGTAAAATGCTCACCAGCATCCTCTCTATCAAATACTGCTAAAGGCTTCATAAGAATTCCACCTCTTAAATTAACATTGGTAAGCTCGTCTGTTCTTGCAGCAAGTGCCTTGTCAAGCTCATCTGCTGTACCAGTACACCATCCATAATCAACCCAATCTCCGCTCTTAACTACTTTTACAGCTTCTGCAGCTGTAGTAAGCTTTTGCGAATATTCCTGTGAATAATCCATCTTTCAAATCCTCCGTTTGTATATTTATGATTTTATTTTTCGTATCGTGCAGATATATGCGCTATATTTATGGAATTCTCCGCATCTTTGTCTCCAGAGAAATTCTCATTAGGTCTACTAGTTTTATCTGGTGTGCTACACATTTTTACCACCCCTCGATTGTTCAATACTAGTACTATCGCACTCAGTAGCATTACTCCTGCTATTATCCTAATTAAAACACGAATAAACTTTTTCATATATTTAGTGTGCCATTACCCAAGCAAAATATCCCACGTAAGAAACCAACATAATTATACCGCCTGTTTTGCCAAGTTTTTTCTTTGGCAGTACGCAGACCAACAATATTATTGCCGCTACAATACCCGCAATACAATCAAATAAAAAGGCTCCAGAAAATGCAACAGGACTCTTTTTTATAGGCGTAACAACAGCTGTCATCCCAAGTACAAATAAGATATTAAATATATTGCTACCTACTATATCTCCAATAGCAAGATCAGCCTTGCCCTTTCTCGCAGCCATAATAGAAGTAACCAATTCTGGAAGCGAGGTTCCTAACGCAACAATCGTAAGTCCAATTATACGTTCACTCACATTGAAAGAACGTGCTATATTGGTAGCAGATTCAACTGCTACATTGGAGCCAGCAACGATAAGTGCAATTCCTACTATCACAAATATTATCATCAACCAAATCGGCAGAGCTTTTTTATTGCTATCATTATCCAACTCAAGCTCTATCGGCTCTCCCGCAGTCATGCTCTTTTTCGCTGAAATAATAAGGTACGCGAGATATCCTACAAATATAACAAGAAATATAATTCCGTCAACCTTGGAGTATCCTGCTCCATTACCATTGCCATCTCCCATAAATCCATTTTCCATTCCTACCCAGCCAAGTAAAGGCAGAAGGATAGAAACTATAATAAGGAAGGGCAATTCTATTCTCTGAGTATTCTTTTTAATAGGAATAGTAGATATGACCGCCGTAATACCAAGGATAAGCAAAATATTCATTATATTGCTGCCAGCAACATTACCAACAGCCACATCTGCAGTGCCCTTTGCGGCTGCTGATATAGAAACCGCCGCTTCAGGTGCTGATGTGCCCATTGCAACTATTGTAAATCCTATTATGAGCTCTGGAACACCAAATTTCTTAGCAATACCAGCTGCTCCATCTACAAATTTATCAGCTCCAAAAACCAATGCTGCAAAGCCTACCACAAGTGCTATAAACTGTATCCACAGTGGCTTATCTGCTAAAACCTGGGCAAAATATTCCATAGATTAACACCTCTAATACTCGTGTACATATATATTAGAAAAATATAACAAAGATAGTTGCAAAAGTCAAACTTTGAACTCAAAATTGTTATTAACTTATGATAATGTCTCCCTTAGATTAACTTGAGATTATGTCACTTTTTTATAGACTAGAAACTATGAAAGAAGGACTAATCACTATGTCTCAGGAACAACTTAAAACCTACACGGTTATTAATCGTTTCATT
>JAZRXQ010000169.1:0-9395 GCA_045600305.1 Lachnospiraceae bacterium | reverse complement strand
AAATACACATGTAATAGGACGAATGGGCTTCTTTCCTGCCTTTATCTGTAAGTATTTATCAATGATATATAATGCATTGAGCTGCTGTCGCTTGTACTCGTGTAGTCTCTTTACCTGAATATCAAAGATTGAATTCTCGTTAATCTCCATACCCTGTGTATTCTTGAGATAAATACACATCTGTCTCTTCTTCAGATTTTTAATTGCAACAATCTTCTTTAATACCTCCTTGTCGTCTGCAAATTCAACAAGCTTTTTAAGCTCCATTGCATCCTTCTTGAATCCATCACCAATTAGCTCCTCTATAAGCTTGGTGAGCTGAGGATTACAAGAGAGTAACCAACGACGGAAGGTGATTCCATTTGTCTTGTTGTTGAACTTCTCAGGATAGAGCTTGTAGAATTTGTTGAGCTCTGACTCCTTTAGAATATCTGTATGAAGTGCTGCAACACCATTTACTGAAATTCCGTAGTGAATATCCATATGAGCCATGCATACCTGATTATTATCATTGATGATGGCTACTGAAGGGTCGTTATATTTCTTGTTAATTCTGTTGTCTAACTCACGAATGATGGGCATGAGCTGAGGAACAGCTTTCTTCATGTAGCTGATAGGCCATTTTTCAAGAGCCTCTGCAAGGATTGTGTGGTTAGTATAAGCACAAGTCTTGGATACAACATCAATTGCCTCATCCATAGTAAGCCCCTTCTCCTGAAGAAGGCGAATCAACTCAGGAATAATCATTGAAGGATGTGTGTCATTTATCTGAATAACAGCATACTCGTCTAAATCTGTGAGCTTGCAGCCCTTGGCAATTGCCTCATCTAAAATGAGCTTTGCAGCGTTACTTACCATGAAATACTGCTGATATACACGTAGAAGTCTTCCCGCATCATCGCTGTCATCGGGATAGAGGAAAAGAGTGAGATTTTTTGCAATCTCTTCCTTGTCAAAATCAATACCCTTCTTGATTATCTTGGGATTGACGCTTGCTATATCAAATAAATGAAGCTTATTAGTTCTGTTCTCATAGCCTGTTACATCGATATCATACATCTTGGACATAACAGAAAATCCGCCGAAATCAACCTCGTACTCTACACCAGTATCAATGAGCCATGACTTCTTGGCAATCCAGGGATTGGGCTTTTCATTCTGAAGGTTCTTCTTGAACTCCTGCTTAAAGAGTCCCATATGATAGCAGAGTCCCACTCCATCTCCGTTGAGTCCAAGTGTTGCAATTGAATCGAGGAAGCATGCGGCAAGACGACCGAGTCCACCATTACCGAGTGAAGGCTCTGGCTCTACCTCCTCTATCTGAGCCATAGAAAATCCCCACTGATTGAGTTCCTTTTCTACTTCTTCATAGAGCCCTAAATTAATAAGATTGTTGGATAAAAGCTTTCCAATCAAAAACTCAGCTGAAATATAGTAAAGCTTTTTCTTTTCTTTCTTTTCCTCTACCTTAGCAGCTGACTCATTCTTAACCAATGTAAGAAGTGCTGAATATATCTCCTGGGGCTTGCACTCGCCCATCTCTTTCTTGAAGAGTTCTCTGGTTAACTCGTTTATCTTCATTTCATCCTCCTATTACTTGCTTTTTTATATTGTGATACAAGTTTTAAAATCGTTCTTAAGAATATCACAAAGTTCATGTTTTTTCAACAACGATAAAATACTCCTATCATTAAAAAAGCCTCCCGCTTCACAATGTGAAACGAGAGGCAAACCATCTCTCATCTAAAACTTAAATGTATCCTTAAGTCCCAGCCACTTGGTATCCTTCTCAGAAAGATTAAGCGGCACATCGACCTTAGGCCAGTCAATGCCAATATCAGGGTCATTGTATATGAGTCCACCCTCATCACCAGGATGATAAAAATCTGTCACCTTGTAGCAAAACTCCGCTGTGTCACTGAGCACTAGAAAGCCATGAGCAAACCCTTCAGAAATATAAAACATATTCTTCTTTTCAGCACTCAAAAGAACGCCATGGTACTTTCCATATGTAGGCGAATCTGCTCGTAAATCAACAGCCACATCATAGACCTCGCCAGAGATAACTCTAACTAATTTTCCCTGAGGAAACTCCTTTTGAAAATGAAGTCCTCTAAGAACACCTTTGGTGCTCATAGACTGGTTGTCCTGGACAAAATCCATATTTAGTCCAAACTCTTCAAAATCTCTTTTATTATAAGTCTCAACAAAATATCCTCTGGCATCACCATGCACTGTAGGCTCGATTTCGTAAAGTCCTTCTATATCACATTTTGTCACTTTAATCTGTGCCATAGCTACTCCTCTTCCTTTTCCAACTCCCTAATGTATCGCTCAAGTGCATCCTGCCATGTAGGAAGTGGTGTAAATCCAGTTTCTACCAGCTTACTCTTATCAAGTCGGCTGTTAAATGGTCTCTTCGCCTTGCTGATACCATATTCCTCTGTAGTCACAGGAATGACCTCATTATCCATTCCAGAAACCTTAAATATCTCCTTGGCAAAATCGAACCAGGAAATATATCCGCCCTCATTAGTTGCATGATAGTATCCATATTTTTCTGTCACTATCATATCAACAAGAAGTCTCGCTAAATCATAAGTATAGGTCGGCGTTCCAATCTGATCATTTACAACCTTAAGTGTAGGATGATTTTTTCCAACCATTCTCATGGTCTTAACAAAATTAGCTCCGTTTTTTCCGAAAACCCATGCAATACGAACAATAAAATATTTATCTAACAGTGAGCTAACTGCCTGCTCGCCAGCAAGCTTGGTCTCTCCATAAACATTCTGAGGTGCATAGTTTTTCTGGTCAGGCGTCCATGGAGTATCACCCTCTCCATCAAATACATAATCAGTAGAAATATACATGCACTTAATATCCGCTTCTTTACAAGCCTTGGCAATATATGAAGTGCCATCTACATTGATAGCTCTAACCTTAGGGATATTCTCCTCATCCTCTGCCGCATCAACAGCAGTCCAAGCCGCACAGTGAATAACAGCATCATATACGCCCTCGGCAATTACAGACATAACCGCACTCTCATCAGTAATATCAAGTGAGACATAAGGCATAGTGCATACTGCTGTGCCATCCATCACACCCTCATACGTGAGCTTAATATCACTTCCTACTCCATCTATTCCGCGTTTATTTAATTCGTTCATTACGTCATGGCCAAGCTGACCACAGACGCCAGTAACCAGTATTTTCAAAATCCAATCCTCATTTAGCGATTGCCGTACATTTTCTCGTAATAATCCTGATACTCGCCAGATATAATCTCTTCCCACCACTCACGATTTTCAAGATACCACTTAATAGTCTTTTGAATACCATCAGCAAACTTAGTCTCTGGTAACCATCCTAGTTCACTGTGAATCTTGGTAGGATCGATTGCGTAACGCATATCATGTCCCTTACGGTCTGTAACATAAGTAATAAGACTCTCAGGCTTATCCAGTGCCTTGCAAATAATTTTTACAATATCGATATTCTTCATCTCGTTATGACCACCGATATTGTAAACCTCGCCCACACGGCCATTATGTATAATCAAATCAATTGCCTTGCAGTGGACCTCTACATAGAGCCAGTCACGTACATTAAGACGCTCTCCATATACAGGTAGCGGCTTATCGGCAAGTGCATTAGCAATCATAAGCGGAATAAGCTTCTCCGGAAAATGATAGGGACCGTAGTTATTAGAGCATCTACTAATAGTTACAGGCAAACCATATGTCCTATTATATGCTAAAACCAAAAGGTCCGCTGACGCCTTTGAAGATGAATAAGGACTCGATGTGTGAATAGGTGTCTCCTCTGTAAAGAATAAATCAGGTCTGTCAAGAGGGAGGTCCCCATACACCTCATCAGTTGATACCTGATGGTATCTGGTGATTCCATATTTTCTACAAGCATCCATAAGGGTTGCTGTACCCATAATATTAGTCTCAAGAAAAACACCAGGATTCTCTATTGACCTGTCCACATGGCTCTCAGCTGCAAAATTTACGACGATATCAGGCTTTTCCTCTTCAAATAGCTTGTAAACCGCATCTCTATCACATATATCTGCCTTGACAAACCTAAAATTAGGATTGTCCATAATGCCTTTAAGCGTTGATAAATTGCCCGCGTAGGTAAGCTTGTCCAGGCAGACAATTCTATAATCCTTGTATTTATCTAACATATGGAAGATAAAATTACTTCCTATAAATCCGGCACCGCCAGTAACGATGATAGTCATATTCTTCTCCTTTGGGTTATATTCAACCATATTTTCTCAGTTATAAATTAATATCTAAGCTTCGCATCAGCAACATTTTTAAGATGCTCGCCATATGGTGACTTGCCATATCTATTAGCCGATTCCATCAGCTTATCCTTTGTAATCCATCCATTATTGTACGCAATCTCCTCAGGTGCTGAGATTACAAGACTCTGCCTCTTCTGAATCATCTGAACAAAAAGTGATGCATCAGTTAAGCTGTCCATTGTACCAGTATCAAGCCATGCAAAGCCTCGACCAAGTAGCTGCACATCTAAAATATCTTCATTAAGATACATCTCGTTGAGAGTTGTAATCTCAAGCTCGCCTCTGGCTGATGGCTTTACTTCGTTTGCTTTTTTAGCAACTCCCTTAGGGTAAAAATAAAGACCTGTTACTGCATAATTTGACTTGGGTTCTTTAGGCTTCTCCTCTATCGAAATAGCTTTTCCATTATCATCAAAAGCTACTACACCGAATCTCTCAGGGTCATTAACATAGTAGCCAAATACAGTTGCTCTTGCATTTTCCTCTGCATTTTTTGCTGCTGCACGGAGGGATTTTTTGAAGCCATTGCCGTAGAAAATATTGTCACCTAAAACCATTGCGCAAGCATCGTCTCCAATGAACTCTTCACCTATAATAAAGGCCTGGGCCAATCCATCAGGGCTAGGCTGAACCTTGTAGCTTAGATCTAATCCATAAGCAGAGCCATCTCCTAAAAGTCTCTCAAAATTAGGCAAATCATCCGGTGTTGAAATAATAAGAATATCCTTGATTCCTGCCAACATCAGGGTAGACAAGGGATAATAAATCATAGGTTTATCATATACAGGCAACAGCTGCTTTGATGTCACCATTGTAAGTGGATATAGTCTTGTGCCAGATCCTCCGGCTAAAATGATTCCTTTCATGGGCTAACCCTCCTTATTACAATATATCGACCTTTTTTCTCGCTATATAATAATACTGCATATACTTCTTAATAAATGTATATGCAGTAATTTTTTACTTTATCTTTTTCACAAGAGGAATAATTACCCCACCAAGTGAATTACCCAAAGTCATAATCAAAAGATAACCAAAAGCTTCTAAGCTCCATGCTTCGCCAATTGAAAAATAAAACATGTTGGCTATACAGTGTTCAAACCCACATAAAATAAAAACACTTACGCACAACAATAAAATGAGTGGATTCTTGCTATTCTTGTAGCCATCAACGGCAATAAACATCAGCATTCCGCAGAAAATTGACAGAATAAACGCGCTTAAAACTGACTGAGTTACCTTGCCCTCACAAAGTCCTACAGCAGTCTCTCTAAGACCATCGCCAAACTTCGTCAGCAAAATAAGTCTAGCAGCAATAAAGGTTCCAGCTAGATTTCCAAGCCAGGTGGCTAAAAGCGTCAGTAGATATTTAGGCTTCTCATTTACTAAATACCCCACCTTACCCGTATATAGAAATAGTCCGTTAAGCACAATTGTATACAAGCCCACAGTAAACATCAATGAGCCTATAATCTTGGCAATCAAACCCTCCCCACATAGAGCTAAAAAAACAGTTCCGCCAATTGCAATTGCAAAGCCTGCCAATATTGCTAAAGCAAATTCCTTAAAAAAGTTTTTCATAAATCACTATTTCTCATGTGACGTCAAGCCCCACATGCCCTTCTATACTCTCTTTAATACCTCTACTACGTATTCCCACACTCTCTTAGTCGAGTCTATCGATAATCGTTCCATAGGTGTGTGAATATCTCTCATATCAGGACCAATGGATACCGCATCAAGTCCTGGAATCTTGTCAACAAAAAGTCCACACTCTACCCCAGCATGTATAGCCTCCACTACAGGTTCATTGTCATACATCTCTCTAAAGGTGTCAACCATGATATCTCTAAAGGGAGAATCCACATTATACTTAAAGCCCGGGTAATTACCGTGCAGGCTCACCTCAGCCTTCACCGATTTCGCAACTGATTTTACCACGTCAACTACTGCGTTTTTCTCCGACTCAATGGAGCTTCGAATTAGCATATCAATGATTACAGCATCCTCTGTAGTATAAAGTATTCCAGAATTTAAGCTTGTCTCTGGCAAGCCTTCCACATCAGGGCTCATTCTGATTACTCCGTCTGGAAGTGTCAAGAGAGCATGTATTACTCTGGCTGTACACTTGTCGCTAAATGTCTCTACGTCTCCAGCTGTTGCAGGGATATTGGTCGTTATAATCATATCTGGATCAGTTGTTGCATAAACACTCTTAATCTCCGTTGCTTTCGCTGTTACAAGCTCATATAGCCTCTCCCTATTTTCCGGTCTAACACCTAACGTAATCTTACATGTTCTAGGAATCGCATTATCCTTGGTTCCACCCTCCAGAGAAATCAGATTTATATCTATCTCACTAGCTACATGACTTAATAATCTTCCCGCCACAACATGTGCATTGGCCCTGTATTTTTGAATTTCCTGACCAGAATGACCACCAGTAAGACCATCTATTATTATCTCACAAACTGTGACATAGTTTTCTTTTTTCTTGACGGGTATCTCTAGCTCACATCTAACTCCACCTGCGCAACCAGCTAATATCACGCCTTCGTCCTCAGAATCAAGATTAAGAAAAATCTTTCCATCAAGAACACTACAATCGAGAGCTGCTGCCCCTGTCATCCCCGTCTCCTCGTCAGTTGTAAAAACGCATTCTATCGGAGGATGCGATATGTCATCCGAAGCAAGAAGTGCCAACATCATAGCAACTCCTATTCCATCATCACCGCCAAGCGTTGTATTCTTGGCACTTACCCAGAGATTATTTGTTGAGTTATTTTGAGCAATTCCATCCTCATCACATATAAATAACTCTAACTCATCTTTTAGAAAATCATGTTCGCTATCTGAAGTCTTTTCTGGAACCATATCCATGTGTCCCTGCAAGATAACGGGTCTTCTATATCTCTTATCTAAAAATGTAGTATCCTTCCAGATTATTACATTTAACGCCTCGTCCTGAACATATCTTAGGTTATGTTCATTGGCGAAGCTGACCAGATATTCACTTATTTTTTCATTGTGTCCTGAAGGGTGTGGAATCCTACATATTTCTTCAAAATATTTCCACACAAGCTTAGGCTCGTAATTCTCTAACATATTTTTTCCTCAAAATAAAATTATACCCCTGCAAAGCATTTATCACAGAGGTATAATTATATCACATTTTTTCTTCTTACTATACTAATTTTTCAATACTTGCTATCTTAACGCAGCAGATAAAAATCTCCATTGCTTTCTTAAGCTCATCAAGACCAGGATAAGAAGGTGCAATTCTAATTACGCTGTCATCAGGGTCCTTCTTGTAGGGGAAGGGTGCACCTGCACCTGTCATTACAACACCAGCATTCTTGGCAAGCTCAACGATTCTCTTTGCGCATCCGTTATTAGCAAAGAAGCATACAAAGTATCCTCCGCGAGGTGCTACATAATCACCAAGTCCATTTGCCTTAATCTCGTCACTTAGCATATTCATTACGAGCTCAAACTTGGGACGTAAAATCGGTGCATGCTTCATCATGTGAGCATCTGTTCCTGCTCTGTCCTTGAGGAAAGCAACGTGTCTGAGCATATTGACCTTGTCATAACCAATTGTCTGGATTGTCATAGACTTCTTAATCCACTCAAGGTTAGCAGGCGATGTAGCCACTGCTGAGATACCACCACCAGCAAAAGTTACCTTTGATGTAGATGCAAACTCATATACCATATCAGGATTTCCTGCAGCAGCACACTCATCGATGATATTTAATAGCTTGTCCTGCTTGTCAGCTTCTTCGTAAATATGATGTATGCAGTACGCATTATCCCAGAAAATTCTAAAGTCCTTAGCAGCAGGCTTTAATGCTGCCATCCTCTTTACTACTTCATCTGAGTATGTATTACCCATGGGATTAGAATACTTAGGAACACACCAGATTCCCTTGATTGACTCATCCTCTGCTACAAGCTTTTCAACCATATCCATATCAGGACCATCTTCGCTCATAGGAACATTAATCATCTCTATTCCAAAACTCTCTGTAATTGCAAAATGTCTGTCATATCCAGGTACAGGGCAGAGCCACTTAACCTTGTCAAGCTTACACCAGGGAGTAGAACCGTTTACACCATGAATCATGCTTCTTGCAACAGTATCATACATAATATTAAGAGACGCATTACCCATGACAATAATCTCCTCGGGCTTGCACTCCATAATCTCTGACATGAGCTTTTTAGCTTCAGCGATACCATCCATTCCACCATAGTTTCTAGTATCATTTCCATCTGATGCTATCATGTTAGACTTTGAATTTATAACATCTAACATAGGCATGCACAAATCAAGCTGCTCGGGAGCAGGCTTTCCTCTTGCCATATTGAGCTGTAATCCAGCCTCTTCATAGCCCTTGTACTCTGCTTTTAACGCGTCAAGCTCTTTTAACAGTTCTTCCTTGCTCATCTTTGCGTATTCCATGTTTACCTCCTGTTTCCTTCTGTGCTATATCTACAATCTATCTATAAATGACCTTTAATTTCTTTCCAGTATTCTTTTCTTTCGGCTTCCACACCTTCATCTCCTGGCTCGTAAAATCTAGTGCCCACCAGTTCATTTGGCAAATACTGCTGGTCACACCAATGCCTGGGATATGCATGAGAATACTCGTATCCCACACCATGACCTAGCTTTTCATGCGCCTTGTAGTGTGCATCCTGTAAATCAGGCGGTATAGCTGGAGTCTTCATCTTCTCCACAACTCCCATTGCATTAGCGATGGCTTCGTAGGCCGCATTTGATTTAGGTGCTGTTGCAATATAGGTAACTGCCTGAGAGAGGATAATCTGTGCTTCGGGCATACCCACTCTCTCAACCGCTAACGCAGCTGATGTAGCTACCACCAGAGCCTGAGGATCAGCGTTACCGACATCCTCAGATGCACATATCATCATTCGTCTAGCTATAAATTTAATATCTTCTCCGGAATATAGCATGCGTGCCAAATAGTACACCGCAGCGTCCGGATCAGAGCCTCTCATACTCTTTATAAAAGCGGAAATCGTATCGTAGTGATTATCTCCATCC
>JAZRXQ010000168.1:0-5384 GCA_045600305.1 Lachnospiraceae bacterium | reverse complement strand
GGTATCTTCATAAGGTGGCGAATCGAAACGAGAGGTTTTCAGAAATATTCATATACATGCTAGGTCAGAAATTGGGAATAGATACAGCTGAGTATAGGAAAAAAGATGGAATAGTTATTTCAAAAGATTTTTCGAACAATGCAAAATACGATTTTGAGCCGGCATTTTATTTTGTTGGTGACGAAGAAGAATATGAATATAATTTTACGATAATAAACAAAATATGTCAGGCAGCAATAAGTGGTTATGTCAAAATGATATTTCTAGATGCACTTACTGCAAATCCTGACAGACATACAGGTAATTATGGCCTTTTAAGAAATGCAGATACTGGAGAGTATATTGGTTTCGCTCCGTTATACGACCATAATATGGCGTTAATATCCAGAGGATATCCTAAGTCGACAACAGTAAATAAAAAGGATATGCTGATAGATTTATTTGCGGAGTTTATTAGCAATCATAAGAATTTAAAAAAATATATTCCTAAACTGAGCAGGCAAATATTAGATGAACTATTAGATGAAATTAATATGAAGGTGAAAAAGGCATTCATAGCTGAGTATCTGATGAATCGCTATGATGCAATTTGCGAAAGAATTGTTTGAGGAAATATGTTTGGTATACAAAGGCAAAACATTTTATGTAAATACCCGAGAATTGCTTTCGAGAATGGATGAGACGTCGGGTAAGGAGCGGTAGTACGCGAACGTAAAAAACTTGAATCAAAACATAAGTTCGAGAAAATGATTGTAAGGTAATAGCATATATGATACAATAAAATAGTCAGTAGGACAGAGGATATTCTTTTGATGATTCCGCCTATCTTAGGATAGGAGGGAGGTGAGCAACCTTTGGAATAAGAGCGATTTCGCTCGGAAAGGAAGTGAGCCTTATGACAGTCATGGAAGTGTTTTCGTTACTGCTAGTGTTGTTTGCTGGTGGTACATTCCTGATAACGATCATCACTTTTGTCATCAAGGTTATTGAGACAAGAGATAAAAAAAGAAAGTAGTTATCCTCTCCGTCGCAAGTTAGGATAACTACCTCTTAACAAATTTGGCGGAAACATCATAAGATGCCTCCTACTGATGATTATATTACCACATGCTATTTACTTTGTAAACTAGTGTGTGGTAATTTTTGTAACTATTTAGACCAAACATCGAAATAAATCTGGATAATCAAACTTTTTGAGGATTTGCCAAAGTTTGATTACCCAAAAATAAAAAAATAAACCTAAATCTCGCTAGTAATACCGCGGTAAAGGTGTTATAATCTCCATGTCATGGTTGGCATGGGGATTTTTTGGAGATAGATATGTATAATCATTTTGATAGCAAATATTCGTTTGAAATCTTTGCAGAAGAATATAATAATATTGACCGCATACATCCATTAAAACAAAAAGAAGTCGGTGAGATTGTTGCAGCAGCAGATAATGATAGTAATGTTAAACTGGTAGTGGTTTTTGGAAGTTCAGTGGATTTTAGATGTAATAGCAATAGTGATATAGATGTATATATCGAGAGGTTTGAGGATAAGCCACTAAAAAAAGCTATTGTCGCAAGTGAAGTTGATTACATATTTGACTTAGATCATGAGTCCAAATTATTTAAGGAAATAGAAAAAACTGGAATAGTTGTATTTGAGAGAGAAGAGAAATCATGTGTGATTTAAGATATTTTAAAAGTGCATACAACGACTTTGATGCGGCAAAGCTATTGTTGAGAGCATCAGATGCAGATGAACGCTATTTTAATATGGTGGCATATCATATGCAACAAGCTGTGGAAAAGACCTTAAAAGCCTTCCTTGAATGTGTGGGTGTAACAGTTCCTAATACTCATGGAATTGACAAGCTTATAAAAATGTCGAGAGATAATGGCTCAAGAGCAGTTATTACAGACTGGTTAGCAGACCACGAGGATATGCTGACACGTTGGGAGGCAGAGACCAGATACAATATGGATTTTTCTGTTGAAAAAAGAAAAGTCGATGATGCAGTTGATAAAATAGAGGTATTTTTGGTTAGTAATGGATTATCTTGTGAACTTAGAGCTGAATTAAAAGATGAGCAGGTGATGAGTCGGTTGAAGAGTTATTTACCTGCTGACAGAGAGTTTGATGATTTTGAATTAAACTGTCTATATCAGGTGAATATAAAAAGATTACAAAATAATTAAAAGTACAAAAACTCCTTGACACCACGCCGCTGCTGTGGTAGAGTGTCGTAGTTGAGAAAACAAAGTAGACTATTCTCACCTTAGCGCGATTGGGCGACTCGGGTTAATATTTCTCAATTAATACGAATATGTATTGATTGGATTTTGAGATGTCTGCTTTACACAGACATTTTTTTTATGTGAATCGGAGGTATACAACAATAGGCGCTGAATTAATGATCAATGAACAGATCAGAGCAAAAGAGGTTCGTGTTATTGGAACCGAGCAGGAAATGATTGGAGTTATGAGTATTCAGGAGGCAATGGCACTCGCAGATGAGGCTGGAGTAGATCTCGTTATGATATCTCCCAAGGCTACACCCCCTGTATGTCGTATCGTAGACTATGGCAAGTTCAAGTATGAGCAGACCCGTAGAGAAAAAGAAGCTAAGAAAAAACAGCACGTAGTAGAGCTTAAGGAGATTAGATTATCTCCCAATATCGATACTAACGATCTCAATACCAAGATCGGTGCCGCTAAGAAGTTCCTCGAGAAGGGTGACAAGGTTAAGATAACTCTTCGTTTTAGAGGAAGAGAAATGGCTCACATGCAGCAGTCAAAGCATATCTTAGATGATTTTGCCGAGGCACTTGCAGAGGTTTCTTCTATAGAAAAGGCTCCCAAGATTGAGGGAAGAACCATTTCATTAGTTGTTACACCCAAGACAAAGTAATTATTTTTAAGGAGGATATTTATCATGCCCAAGATGAAGACAAAGAGAGCAGCTGCTAAGCGTTTCAAAGTAACAGGAACAGGCCAGCTTAAGAGAAACAAGGCTTACAAGAGACACATTCTTACCAAGAAGTCTACAAAGCGTAAGCGTAACCTTCGCCAGGCTGCTATGACAGATGCTACAAATGTAAAGACAATGAAGAAGATCTTACCTTATCTCTAGGATTAGGTTGAAGAATTTGATTTTTGATTAATAGGAGGATTTAACAATGGCTAGAGTTAAAGGTGCACTTGGCGCTAGAAAGAGACATAATCGTACATTAAAGCTCGCAAAGGGTTATAGAGGAGCACGTTCAAAGCAGTATAGAGTAGCAAAGCAGTCAGTTATGAGAGCACTTGCTACTGCATATGCAGGACGTAAGCAGAAGAAGAGACAGTTCAGACAGCTCTGGATCGCTCGTATCAACGCAGCAGCAAGAATGAATGGACTTTCTTACAGCAGATTTATGTATGGTCTTAAGCTCGCTGAGATCGATATCAATAGAAAGATGCTTGCTGAGCTCGCAGTTAATGATGCTGAGGGATTTGCAGCACTTGCAGAGGCAGCTAAGGCTAAGCTTGCTTAATTAAAGATTTTTTGGGACGCAGTTATGCGTCCCTTTTTTGTCGTTGAGATTTGATAACCAGTGTGATATAGTGGCTTCATGTTTGCAAATATAATGATAGGTATGCTGGCAACCTCGCTACTTTTATTTGGAACGCTCTATGAGTTTGGTGGGGCAATTATGCTTGTGATAGCTTCAGCTGTGCTCATATTTTTTGTAGCGAAAAAGAGAGTGATAAAGCTTTCTCTTAATGCAGGCAGCATACTGGCAATAATTTTTACAATTTTATATTTCGTATCTAGTATATATGCATTGGATAGTGGAATGGCTTTTCTTGGTGCAATCAAAATACTTTGGATTGTTCCAGCACTACTATGTTATTCATGTCTGGAAAAACAAGAGCAAGAAAAAGTGTTTGATTTTCTGCCCTGGTTTGGAAGCATTATCTCTGCAGTTGGAATAGGTGGATATTTTATTGCTCCATTAAATGAGTTTTTCTACGCTTCGAACAGGTTTGGCGGGTTCTTTCTTTATGCTAATACACAGGCGATTTTTTTGCTTATGTGCATAATATGGATGTGTAATAGAAAAGACCTAAGAATTGTAGATTATGTGCGTTATGTGCTGATGCTCATGGGGATAGCACTAACAGGTTCCAGGACGGCGATGATACTGTCGGTGATAATGGTTATCTACCTGATGATTAGAAATCGAAATCTGAAGTTTATTTTGATAACCATTGGGGCTCTTGTTCTGGGAATAGGTGCTATTCTACTGGTGGAAGAGGGAACTGGTATTGCCAGACTAGCAGAGTTATCTGTTACTGAGTCAACTTTTGTAGGAAGGCTTTTGTATGTTTATGATGCGTTGCCTTTAATTGCAAGTCACCCTTTTGGAATGGGGCATTTAGGATACTATTACATTCAGGATTCCATTCAAAGCGGGATATATTCTGTGACTTACGTTCACAATGATGTGGTGCAGCTCGGACTTGATATTGGAATCATTCCAATGGTTTTGTATGTCCTAGCTGTAGGTTATTCTCTTTTTTCAAAGTGGCTTTGTCCAAGAAAAAAGATTATGCTGTTAGCGCTTTTTTTGCATGGGCTGATGGACTATGATTTATCATTTTCCAGTATTTTACTTATTTTACTGATGATACTTTGGGATGTTAAGCTGCCTGTTGGAAAAAGGGCGAGGCTGGCTCAGGATCTTAGTGATAAAAAAACGACAGCGTTAACAGATAAAAAGAGAAAAAATATAAGTATTATAGCGGGGCTGGCGAGTGTGGCACTAATATTTGTTGGTGCTTATTTTTCCATTGCACTTACAGCAGAGCATTATGGCAATCCCGAACTTGCTTATGGTATGTATGAGCCATTTACTCAGGCAAAGTTATCTCTCTTAGCTGATACTACTGATGCAAGAAAAGCGGATATTTTGGCAGATTCTATATTAAAACAGAACAAGACATGTTCTTTGGCGTATTATACCAAGGCTTTAATTGCTGATTATGCAGGCGATTATGATGAGATGATTAGGTATGGCAAGCTTGCGATAGAGAATAATTTCTTCAGACAGATAGAGTATGAGAGGTATGCAGAGCTTCTTAATGATGGGTTAATGACCTGTCAGCCTGATGTATATGATAAATGTGCGTCTGAGATGATGCAGATTGAGAATTATATGGATACGGCGATGAGCAGATTGAGCTATTACGGCGAGAGGATTAACGAGCAACCTAATTTGCACATGACAACAGACATGCTAGAGATTTTGGAAAATATAAAGAAATAATATGAGTAAAATAATTTTTTCAGATTTAGACGGAACACTATTAAATGATAAGAAGAAAATATCCAAAGAGGATATGGATGCTAT
>JAZRXQ010000167.1:0-4149 GCA_045600305.1 Lachnospiraceae bacterium | reverse complement strand
TATGGTTTAGACCAATTTCCTTTTAGAGACACATTTAGGTCAATAAAAGCATATAGTGAGTATAATATTTTTGATAAAAATGATAATAACGGAATATATAAAAAGGATGGATATCTGTCAAAGCTTGAATATCCTCTTAATTTAGATATGCTAGATTATGCTGCGGATAAGTTTCAGGGAATCTACGATAAATACTTGGAGCCTAATGAGATAAATCCATTTATGGTGATTATTCCAGATAAAAATTATTATATGAAATCCGATGCGTTGGAGTTAAAACTAGACTATGATGAGCTTTTTTCATATATGACAAAAAAGACGCAATATATGACGCAGATTGACATCAAGGATAAGCTTAGCATAGAGGATTTTTACTATACAGATACTCACCTAAGGCAGGATTGTTTAATTGATGTAGCCGATGAGATATTGCTAAAAATGGGGCAGAGTGAAAAATGTATTTTCAAGAAGGATGAGGCTAAGACTCTTGATATTCCATTTAACGGAGTGTATGTGGGGCAGTCTGCGCTTTTTGTCGCTCCTGATGAGATAAGATTTTTTGATTCGGCTATATTTGATGACTGTACAGTGATTAATTATGATACGGGAAAGCCTGTTGAGATGGGTATTTATGATTTTGAAAAGGCCAAGGGGAATGATGCTTATGATTTCTTTTTATCAGGGGCATCAGCCCTAATTGAAATAGAAAATCCCGCCAGTTCATCAGACAAGGAGCTTATAATTTTTAGAGATTCCTTTGGTAGTAGCTTGGCACCACTATTAGTTCCTAATTATAAAAAGGTTACTTTGGTTGACATTAGATATATTCAAAGTGGAATGCTAGGTTCATTTATCGATTTTAATGATCAGGATGTTTTGTTTGAGTATTCGACAATGTTACTAAATAATAGCTTGGCATTAAAATAATTTATCACTAATATATTAGTTGATTTTTTTTAGTAGTTGTATATAATTGTATTGTTCAAAATGCAATAAAAGATACGTAGCTTGAATGCTACGTATTTTTAAATTAAAAGGGGCTATCAGATGAATCTTACTAATATGGAAATCACACAAGCTGCGATAGAGGCATTTGGTTTTATTCTATGCCTTGTGCTTGCTATAACAATCAGAACCAATAATCCCAAGCGCAAGAGTCTCAAGATGTTCATATACATTTTTGCAGCCGCAGCGATTTGCTTCCTCGGAGAGGGGTTAGCAATTATCTATAGGGGTAATGTTGGACTTATTGATGTAATAATGACTAGAGCGGGCAATCTGGCCGTATTTATTTTTAATATTGGAATGGCGTATGTTTTCATAAGATACGTTTATTATCTGTGCAGAGAAGAGGGGTTAGAGACTAGCACTGGTAAGATTAAGGTATCTACTGTTCTAACTATTGTTGGAGTTCTCATTCCTGTTATTAATATATTCACAAACTGGATGTATTATTTTGATGAGGAAAATTATTACCACAGGAATTTCATGTGGTACGTATATGCTGGTATATTTGCGGCAATTCTATTTATAGGTGCAGGCTCAGCGATTCGACATAGAAAAGTACTAGGTGCAAGAAAATTGCTTTCTGCGCTTATTTTTGCGATTGTGCCCATTGTTGCTGCAATTGCTCAGGCCTTTGTCTATGGTCTTCCTATTGGTAATATGGGACTTGGAATCGGCGTTTTAGCAATGCTAATCATCTATTTATATGATTGGACACATAGTAAAAAGGAAGAAGATCAGGATGAATCCAAGGGCAAAAAGAGATGGATAGATATGGTAATCCTTTTCATGGTCATGGTAATGAGCATGAGTGCGTCTATTTTATCGTGTGTATCGTCTATCAACTCAATTGCCAACGAGAATTCTCAAATTGAGAGTACTACCATTGGCCATATGGTTAGTGCTGGAATTGAGAATGAGTTCATCAGACCTATCACTGTTTCTGATACAATGAGTCAGGATTATAACCTTAAGAGAATACTTAAATCTAGTGGATCAAAGGATGAGAAAAATGTTGAGGGCGAGATGATTAGAACCCTGGAGTCTATTAGGGGGGGATTTGACTACCAGACAGCATTTGTGGTATCTGAAGAGACCAGGGCATATTTTACTTTTGAAAAAATAGTAAAGCATCTTGATTGGGATAATGATCCACATGACATATGGTACAAGGATTTTATTGAAACTGGCAAGAAATATGACCTCAACGTTGATACAGATGAGGTAAATGACTATGAGTTAGCTGTTTTTGTCAACACCAGAGTAGAAGATGATGATGGAAGTCTGCTTGGAGCCTGTGGAGTGGCTGTGCAGATGAATCAGCTGATGGAAAATATCAGAAAATACGAGGAAGAGTATAATATCCAAATTGTCCTTGTAGATAAGAATGGACTTATTCAGGTAGATAGTGATATTTCAAGAATTGAAGAAGATAAAGTAGATACTGAATATTTTTCAAAGCTAACTGGAGAGGATTTCTATATACATTATCTGGACGGCAAGAGATATCTCACCAAGTATATCAATGACTTAGACTGGTATTTAGTTATCGAGGACTTAAATCCTCAAAAGATTGATGTTAATAGAATTATTGTACCTGCAATCATTATATTTATGGCAGGTGTAGTGATTATGGCAATCACCTTTGGTATGATGAGTATCAGAGAGAATAGAGCAGAGCGAGGCTTCCAGGAGAAGCTTAGAATCTCTATCACCGATGAGCTCACTGGACTATACAATAGACGTGGCTTTGAAAATGCGTCTAAGGCTATCAAGGAGTCCAAGGAAAAGAAGAATTACTGTATAGTAATGATGGATTTGAATGGGCTTAAGTATGTCAATGATAATATAGGTCATGATGCTGGAGATGAGCTCATTATTGGTTCTGCGCACTGTATGGAAAATGCTTTTTCTCACCTGGGAAAGGTATTTAGAGTAGGTGGAGATGAGTTTATAGCGTTACTAGAGTGTTCGAGAGAAAAGCTGGATGATGCAATAGCAACCTTTAATCATCTGACAAGTAACTGGAAGGGCGTGCATATTAATGAGCTGACAGTTTCGCTTGGAGCAATGATTAGTTCAGAAAATCCCGACATGGATTTTGATGAGCTAAGAGCTAGCGCAGATAAGCTCATGTATGCCGACAAGGAGGCCTTCTATAACCGTACTGGTAGAGACAGAAGACGTGGGTAGGTGAAATAGGACCTAGATTTTAAGTCCTTGACATAAACCTACAAATGTGATAGATTTTGCAATCGTAAACCGAATAGAGAAATAGGTGTCGCAGGAATCATTAATAATTTGATTTGCTGCGGTGAAAAGGGAAACAAGTGAGAATCTTGTACGAACTCGTCACCGTATTAGGGAGCCTGATCCGATATATCACTGGGAGACTGGGAAGATGGATTAGGTGATGAACTTGAGCCGGGAGACCTGCCTATTGTCTGTACAAGCCCTCATCCATTGGGATTATCAATGCGTTAGGATACGATAACGAACATGGAAGAGGACAATCACCACGAGTAATTGGTAGTACGTTTTATGTAGATTTAGGTCTACATTGTTTTTGATGCGTAAAAACCCTTTGCTTTGGCAGAGGGTTAATTTTTTTTAGGAGGATTTAGAAGATGAAAAAGAAGTTTATTGGAGTAGTTATGGCGGCTATTACGACAGCAACATTAATTACAGGATGTGGAGCAGGAGCAGCGAGTGATCAGGCTGCAGCAGATGAGGTGGCAGCTCTTATTGACGCCATCTATGTTCAGGAGAGAACAGATGAGACAGATGCACAGTGTGCAGCCGCTAAGGCAGCTTGGGATGCACTTACAGATGCGCAGAAGGAATTAGTTGAGGGCGAGGAGGCTGATCCAGATTATTTTGGTAGAGACACTGGAGATGCGTCACTTGATGATGCCCGCAATCAGGATGGAATCGGAGAAAATGAGATTCTCGTAGTTAGCTTTGGTACATCATTTAATGATAGTAGAGCCAAGGACATCAAGGGAATAGAGGATGCTCTTGCAGCAAGCTACCCTGACTGGTCAGTTAGACGTGCATTTACAGCTCAGATTATTATCAATCATGTCCAGGCTAGAGAGGGATACGCTATTGATAATGTTGAGCAGGCACTTAAGAGAGCAGCTT
>JAZRXQ010000166.1:0-4527 GCA_045600305.1 Lachnospiraceae bacterium | reverse complement strand
AGTGCCATGAGAGCTCCTGTTCCCTCACCTAAAGCCATATCACCATTTATAAGAGCCCTTAACCCAAGTTCATCCAGTACTAGCTTAGTTCCTTTTTCTCGTCCTGCGTGGGAAGGTAACATAAATCCTGCTGCATCGTGGCATATACGCTCTGCTACAAGTGCTGCTGTTGCACTTATTACACCATCTATCATTACAGGTAAGCCATATATCGCCCCGCCTAAAAAGAGACCAGTCATGCCGGCTATCTCCAGTCCCCCGACCTTAGCCATGGCATCTATTACATATTCGAGATTATTTCTATCTGTGGCTGTGTTAAAGCCATACCTTTCTAATGCAGCTTTTATTACTTGAGTCTTCCTATCAAGCCCCTCATCACTTAGTCCTGCACCTCTGCCTACAATCTCTTCTACATCTACTCCCAAGAGGGCACAAAGTAGTGCTGTATTACTAGTGGTATTACCTATTCCCATCTCGCCAGTTGCCAATATATGATAGCCATTATCCTTACACTCTTTTGCCACTGAGACACCTACCGATATAGCCTCTAGGACTTCAGAGACTGTCATGGCAGGTTCTATAGCAAAATTGTTAGTACCCTTTTTTACCTTACAGTTTCTTACTCCTTGCAGCACCTCATCAGTATTAACTCCTATATCCACAGGTATAATATCTACTCCTGCAAACCTAGCCATCGAGGATGCAGTACTTCTATCTTCTCCTAATAGCCTTGTGACCTGAAGGGTCACCTCCTTACCGCACTGTGATACACCCTCAGCTACAACGCCATGGTCAGCACACATGATAACTAACACTTTTTTGAAAGAGTCTATTCTATCAGTATCTACTATAGAAAAAATCTGAGCTATTATTTTTTCAAATTCTCCCAGTCCATCTAATGGCTTTGATATAGCATCCCATTTTTTCTTAACCTCTTGATATCTGGCATCTGAAATCTTACTTACTCTAATATTTTTTAAGTCTTCTAGTGTCATCTGTTTATTCCTAAAATCTGATATATCTTGTCCATATCCATAAACTGTCTCATGGTATTTGCTAGCTTTTCGTATTCCTGCTCTTTAAAGCTTGCGTAATCCATTAGTTCTTCGGTATCAACTGAGATATTCTTTTTGGTTGCCAAAGCCTTCAATATAGCTTCTGCAATTAGTCTGTCGTCAAAAATCCCATGTATATAAGTGCCATAGACATTGGCATTATTAATAACTGGACTATCTATCTCATTACCTGACTTATCAAAGGTTTTTCCCATGTGTATTTCATAGCCATTGAAGCCTAAACCTGATAACCTACTAAGCGCACCTTCTACCTCTGGCAATTCCCCTTCAACCTGCCTCGTGCATTTTTCTGGCTCTAAAATAGTCGTAGTAGGTAATAGTCCTAGTCCCTCTAGCTCTCCACCACCTTCTACTCCATCAGGATCACTTATAAGCTCACCTAGCATCTGAAATCCGCCGCATATACCAAATATGATACTGCCATTTTTCGCCTGCTGACGTATAACGATTTCAAAGCCCTGCTCTCTAAGCCACCTTAAATCTGCTATGGTGCTCTTGCTACCGGGAAGAATGAGCATATCAAAATCACCGAGTTCTCTAGGGTTCTTTACATATCTGACGCTTACCTCATCTATCTGCTCAAAGACGTCAAAATCGGTAAAATTAGATATATGAGGAAGCTTTATTATAGCTATATCAATTAGACCTTTTTTCTTCTTTTCAAATCGCTCTGATAGGGAGTCTTCATCCTCTAGGGCTATATCCATATAGGGTAGAACTCCTACAACTGGGTTTTTTGCCCTATCCTCAAGCATGACAATACCGGGATCAAGTATAGTCTTACCGCCTCTAAATTTATTTACTATGAGTCCCTTGACGAGACTTTTTTCATCCTCTTCTAGTAGCTCCATGGTGCCAAGTAGCTGAGCAAATACGCCACCCCTATCGATATCGCCAACTAATAATACAGGTGCATCAACCATCTTGGCCATGCCCATATTTACAATATCATTTTCCTTGAGATTAATCTCTGCTGGTGAACCAGCCCCTTCTATAACTATTACGTCGTAGTCCTCTTCTAGATGAGAGACCGCGTCTAATATATCTGGAACCAGTTCATTTTTATACGCAAAATACTCTCTAGCTCTCATGTTGCCACGGGATTTTCCATTTACAATTACCTGTGAGCCCTCATCATCTGTAGGCTTAAGTAGTATTGGATTCATATAGACAGTAGGCTTAATCCCAGCGGCCTCTGCCTGCATAACCTGGGCTCGTCCCATCTCTAAGCCATCTGCTGTCACATAGGAATTAAGTGCCATATTCTGTGACTTAAAGGGTGCCACCTTAAAACCGTCCTGCTTAAGTATCCTGCATAGTCCAGCCACAACAAGACTTTTTCCTGCATTAGACATGGTTCCCTGGACCATTAAAAACTTTGCTTTGTGCTTTTTATCAGATGGTGCTTTCTCCTTTTTTATAGACTTCTCAGCTGTAGACTTCTCAGCATTAGAATCTACATGAGCTTTTTCATCTTCTGTCAGACTAAAACCTGTCCTAATGCTATATTTTCCACCTCTTATATTAAAAAGTGTTTTCAAATACTCATCAGTTAGTATATCTTTAGGATTTCCTATTTTGTCTATCTTGTTGTCTCTTGTTATTGTGATTATTCTATCAGATACAACTGCTGCCAAATCTAATTCATGAAGTGACATAAGGATTCCGATATTTTTTTCGGCGGCATATCTCTTTAACACGTTCATAAAATCAAGCTTGTATCCTACATCCAAAAAGCTCGTAGGCTCGTCCAGTAGAAGTACCTCTGGCTTTTGAACAAGTGCTCTTGCAAGTAATACCCGCTGTCTTTGCCCATCACTAATCCTATCAAAGGATCTATCCCCTAAATCAGAAATCTCTACAAGCTCCATAACAGCATCGATTTCTTTTTTATCACTGGGAGTTAATCTTCCAAAGACATCTGTATGAGGAAATCTTCCAACACTAATTACATCTAGACAGGTGGCATACTCATAGCCTCTTTTTTCTGTCAACATAACAGACATACGTTTTGCTCTACCTACGCCATCGTACTCCATTAATTCCTTGCCATCTAAGAGAACTACTCCAGAAACCCTGTTCAGTAGCCCCGCTATTGTCTTAAGAAGCGTCGTCTTACCCGAACCATTAGGTCCAATTAGAGTAACTATCTCACCCTTTTTAACAGCTATGCTAATCTCAGCAATAAGAGTCTTTTTATCATAACCTATATTAAGTTGCTCTGTCTCTAAAACTCTCATCTTAATATTTTTTTCCTGTTCTTGATTTGATTAGCATTATTATAACTACTGGTGCACCAAAAATCGCTGTCATCGTACTAATAGATAGCTCTGTCGGTGCCAGAATACATCTGGCTAAAAGGTCACTTATAAGACAAAAAATTGCTCCCCCTAGAAAAGACGCTGGAATAATAACTAGCGGCTTATCTGATTTAAGCACCTCTCTCATAATATGAGGTACTGCAATTCCCACAAAGGAGATGGGTCCTGCAAAGGCGGTAACTGTAGCTGATAATATGCTTGAAATCATTATTAGAAAAACCTTAAACGCCTTTACACTCACACCCAGACTCTTGGCATACACTTCCCCAAAGGAAAAAGCCTCCATCTGCTTACTCATAAAAAGTGCTGCAATTAGTCCTGCCAGTATTATTGGTGTAAATACAACTACCATCTTCCAGTCAGTTCCTGCAAAGCTTCCCATCGCCCAGTTGTGGAGATTAACTATGTTAGAATCGTCAGCTAGTGAGATAACAAGCTCCGTCACTGCGGAACATATATAGCCCACCATCACACCGCATACTATTAAGACAGGCATCTGTTTTACTCTTCCAGAAACTAATAGTACAAATACTGTCACGATTAGTGAACCCACCAGAGCCGCAGCTATCATCATAAATGAATTTACAAAAAAGCCCATTCCCGCAGAAAAGACCATTACAACTGCAACGAGTAGCTTGGCACCTGATGATATTCCAAGAACAAAAGGACCTGCAATCGGATTATGGAAAAATGTCTGGAGCATATAACCTGAGAGTGCTAGGCCGCCACCTAAAACTATGGCAGCAACTATTCTAGGCATACGAATATCTAATATGATAATAGAATGTGTACTGTCATTTATACATCCAGTTAGAATCCCAACTATCTCATCAAAAGATATATTTATGCTTCCAAGCGCTATATTCACGATAAAGGACACAATTAGTAAAATAACCAATGTGCAATAAACTATTATTCTACGTCTCATTTTTCTTTCCAATTACTGTAGCTTGATCAGGTATTGACCCTTGAAATCAGTACCTGCATTATCACCTATTATATCCGCTAATTCAGATATTATACTTCCCATCTTAGATGTTTCCTGATACATATTCCCCAGTGAACAATACACTCTATTATTTTTTATAGCCTTAAAGGACTCAAACATCTCGTTATCTCTAATCAATGCC
>JAZRXQ010000165.1:0-8857 GCA_045600305.1 Lachnospiraceae bacterium | reverse complement strand
TTCCTTCAAATCTGATTTCATTTTTATCCACTGCTCTTATGAATGCGGCTACGACATCTGGATCAAACTGTCTTCCTGAGTTTTTCTTAATCTCATCTATTATGTACTCTCTATCCCTGTAGGTTCTATAGCATCTGCTTGAATTCATCGCATCAAAAGAATCTGCTACACATACTATTCTCGCTACGAGCGGAATGTCGTCGCCTCTAATTCCGTCTGGATAACCCTTGCCATCATATCTCTCATGATGATATCTAGCTGCTGCATACGCCGATGGGATTGACTTTAGCTTTTGCAAAATCTGACCACCCTTTATGGTATGCTGCTTGATAGAGCCAAATTCCTCCTCTGTGAGTCGACCTGGCTTTGTCAATATCTCATCAGCTATACCAATCTTGCCGCTATCATGAAGTATTCCGGCGTATTTGAACTCCTGACAAAGCTCCTCTGAATATCCCATCTCAGACGCTATTATGCCAGTATATTCTCCTACTCTCGATGAATGACCTGCTGTGTAGGTATCCTTGGCATCTACTAGACCTGTAAAGGTCTCTATGATTTCCATGATCATTATATTGTCATGCTCGCTCTGCTTTTTCCTTCTCCTGTCGCGGAAAAACCTGATTAAAAAAACAAGAAGATAAAAGCCCCACACTACATATGCTGCCATAAAGATATACGTAACCAAAACCGTCTCTTTCTCTGGCAATTCATACGTGTTTGCATGAAATTCATGCAAGATAGCAATTGCGGTTATTAGTGCAAAAGACACCGCAAGAGCATTGACATATATTTTTTCTCTCTTATCCATCCCTACTCCTGCACTCCAACGTACATGTCTATAACTAGATAACTTCCTTTAACTCTTACTCCAAAATACGCATTATATTTCTCTATAAAGCTCCTTATTAATGGAGTTTCAAATTCTCTGTTGAATTCATCTACAAAGCTATTTGCAAATTCCTTGCTATCATGATATGTATCAGGCGGCAAATATACGGGAAATACTATACTAAGTGCTATTTCAGAGCCAGATAGATATATCTCAGAGGAAACCGTATATCCTCCTGCTGCCGCACTCTCTCTTATGGCTTTTCCAAGAATTACGCCAAGAATTGTCGAATAATCTTCTTCCATGCTGTACATCTCAACAGGAATATCACAATCAACATAAAGACGCACACCCAGGTCTCTAGCTATGTCATCTGCTCTCATAATAGAAGCATTTATTGCATGCTTGTCACTGAAAAATCTCTCGACCTGCCTGTTTGCCATGTTTTCGAGCTTGGTAATCTCCTCTGTCAGCCTATCATAATCCTCATCTGAGATGGCCATCTTCATATTGGAGGCAACAGTAATTAGCTCTCTATTGATATCAGAAATACTACCATACTCCGCAATAAGATTAGATAATTTGGAGTCGATTCTATCTGAGTAGCCTGACAGGAATCTCAAATTTTCCTTTTGAACAGTGGATCTCTTTCCTGTTGTAAAAACAACTACTATGGTGATAGCCGTATAGAAAATGCTGATAAGTGAAACTAATATACCATATATTGTACTTGGATTAGTGGTAATATCATTGGGCCATACCGTAAGACCACTAATTGCCAAATAGAATAAAGCAGGTATCACGCTCATTCTAATCCACTTTGTCTGATTCTCTGTAAGTGCCTCAATATAATCGTTGTTGCATAGAGCATAAAATGCTCCCACTGCTAAAATAAGCATGGCAATCTCTACTACACATGCAATAACTCCATCTCCAGTAAGTCCTATTATTATTCTGGCAGGAGCTTCGCCTGAAAGAGAATATGTAAGTGCCATAAACCCTGTGAGAACAGCCCTAAAATCCTTGTATCTGCTAATCTGCAGGGAAACACCCACTACTATCAAAATCTCCATCAAGGTACATAATATGTACATCCCGCTGGAATCTGGACCGCCGAAGCTACGCGCCAGGGCAAAAACTGAGGTAACAATATAAGCAATAAAAAGCTTAAATATCGACTTACGCTTCTTGCTTACATGCACACTAAACAAAAACACAAAAACAAGTGCAAACAATACCCCTATTCTATTGATAACCAAACTCATTATAGGTGTCACTGCTATGCCTTCCTCTTGTCGTGCTCCTCGCCTACGTTAACCACTGTTCCGTCCTTCTCAATAATATCAATATTATTAAGCTGACCCCTGATACTCGCCTTGATGTCCGCAATATATTCTGCTCTCAGCTTTTTTTGAAGCTCTAACTCCTCAGCAGTGAGTCCTTCTGGAGTCTTTGATTTATGATATAATTCATTGATTTTATCTATTTTTTCCTGTGTCATTTCTTTGTCCTTCAAATTCTCATTATTCCTTTGTATATTACTATATAATACCCATTTGCGCAATAGACAAATCTCTCGTATTATAGTCATAAAAACGTTTACAATCCCCTATTTTTCTAGTAATATATTTGATATAAAACTCTTATCAAAGGACAATTTATGCATATCGTTCAAGTTAAGGATGCAAAACCTAATATGATACTTGCTGAGAATCTGTTTACTCCTGCTGGACAGATTATAGCAAAAAAAGGAACTGTTCTGACAGCTCCTCTTCTTTTACACTTTACTTTTTACAATATTTCTGAGATTCATATTTACGAATCCAATGATGAAAAGATTGCTGACCTCGAAGCAAGCGATGAGCTATACTACAACAGCCAGGCGGCAACTATGTCTGAGTATATTTCAAATACCGCCGAGTTTAAGGCTTTCAAAGCAGGATATGACAAGTCTGTTAACTTAGTAGAATCCACTCTCAATGATATTATCAAGCGTCAGGCACCTGTCGATAGTGCCAAGCTCGTATCTGAGACTAAGAATCTATTTAGCAAGCAATCTACTGGTATAGGTATGATGAACATGCTCCTTAATATGAGCACTATAGACAGTTCGACTTATACTCACTCAATCAACGTATCGATTATTGCCAGAGTCCTAGGCACCTGGCTAGGCTTTAGCGAGGCGGATTTAGATCTCCTCACAATGTGTGGTCTTCTGCACGATATTGGCAAATGTGTTATTCCCAACGAGATTCTACTCAAGCCTGGTAAGCTTACAGACGAAGAGTTTCGTGTAATGAAAAAGCATCCTATTTTGAGCTACCAGATTCTTGAAAATCAGGATATTGACGAGAGAATCAAGCTCGCTGCTCTTGAACACCATGAAAAGTGTGATGGTTCTGGTTATCCCTTTGGGAAAAAGCATGACGAGCTAAATCCTTTATCCATGATTATAACTATCGCTGATGTCTATGATGCCATGACCGCCGATAGAGTTTATCGTCCTGGCATGTGTCCCTTTGATGTAATAACTGAATTTGAAAAGCATAGCTTTGCCTGGTACGACGCAGAGTATCTTCTCAAATTTTTGAGCAGTATTGCTGATTCATACGTAGATGCAGCTGTTATTCTTAATGACGATCGCCGCGGTAAGATTGTAATGATTAATAAAAACAAACTAACCAAGCCTCTAGTTTTACTAGATACTGGCGAAGCAGTTGATTTATCAAAATCGAAAAATCTAGAGATTAAGAAAATTCTATAAAAGAAAGACCCCGCTTATTGCGAGGTCTTTTATTATGAAAACCTATGCTTATAATGGATTAATAGTTAGTCTCCTATCATAATTATGCTGTTTTTACGGCAGGAGTAACACTAGCAGCGGGTTTAATTGTAACCTTAATCTTACCTACTACTGTATTAGCAGCAAGAACTGTTCCACTCTGAGGTGCACCCAAGAGTGTAAAATAAACATCTTGTGCAATAGGTCCACCATCCGACAATGAATAATAGTACGCTGTTGATCCTGCTAATTTAGATGGGTCCATCTCTAGTGTACATGAATATGGCTGAGCCACATTTGCATGTGTGCCTAGAGGAATTGCAGCTAATAAATCAGCATTGCTTTCAGCAAATAATCCCTGTACGGTCGAGCTTGCTCCAAACTTATTGTCATCCTGATATTCACAGGTTATGTCTACAGGATAATTGGAATGGTTTTGGATGTTAATTTTATTGTTTGCCTCATTTACAAATTGCGTGTCCCAACCTGTGTTAGATGACGAAGTACCATAAGTATGTGATAACGTATTCCAAATCTGTCCATAGCTATACCTGAATTTCATAGCTCCCCACTGAAGTGTAACCTTGTAGGTTATCTCTTCACCTTCAGTCTGGGCATAAACTTCAATTTCCTTAATAGCATCTGCGGGTTTATTCTGCGATGGAGTACCATCACCTCCATCATAGCTACCATTGTCCTCATAGTTTTCAGTCGCCGCCATAGCCACTGTAGGAACAGCTGCTATAACCATTACTGCTGATAGCATTGCTATCAATAATCTCTTAATCATACCTTTCCCTCCTTGGAATTAATTTATCTGAACGCATGCGCGTTAAGAGTCACCACCTACCAGGGCTGCAGCTTAAGTTCAATCTCAGTTACACCTGCGCTGGTAAAATCCTCCTCATAGGCCATAACCTTGGCCGTGATATCATATTGTCTGTTTGCCACTGAACGATTATTAACCTTTTCTAAGTACTCACCAGGCTCTAAGTAGCCAGTCTGATAGAGTACAGCATTAGTTTTTTTATCAATAATCTCCATCCTAAGCCTTACTTCATTAGCTTCAGGATTGGTGAAATATACATATACATCGCCATTTTCCTGCTGATAGAGATTGGCTGCCATAGCTACAGCATATCCATAGTCGCTTACCATCTGCCCATATAGCATACCTTCATCAGGAGTCGGTGCGCCATTAATAGCGGCAGAATCATGGCTTGGTGGACTATATCTTGTCGTAAAAAAAAGAATAACCGCCACAACTACCAATAATCCTGCTAGGATAAATATAGGCAAAAATATTCTTTTTTTTCGTCTCTCCATTTTGGAGTAATTAGGCTGCAAACGTTCACCTGTAACCATACTTATCCTCAGTCAACAAACTCTAATACTACCGGCAATTCTGCTTCAAGACCTGCTCTCGCTTCTGTCCTGGTGTTGTAAGGAACTAAAACTACAAAGCCCTCTGTCTGACTTCCATCAAGTAGCTCTTTTCCTATGTCACTAAATCGCATGCTCTTCATCTGATAACCAGGTGATATAGCCTTAGTTGTGGCTACAACCTGTCTGTTGCCATCCACGTCTTCTATTTCAAGCCTTGCAACTATCTTGGTATCATTTCCAAACGAATTAATAAGCTTCATCTGACAGACACCTTTTGCTCTAGAAATATACATATTTCTATCAAATTCAAACTCCATCTGATTAAGCTCTTCATTTACAACTGGCTCAGCAGGTCTTATATCTGGTATATCATCTACCTCTTCTTGATCTGGATCTGTCTCTATTGCGACATATTCGTCGTCTAGCTGCTCCGCTGTAATAGTGGTCTGATATCCAAAAATACCGCCAGCACATACTAAAGCAATTATTCCCATTATAGGGATGATTGGTAAAATTGCTTTGTTGGGCTCAAAAACTCCATAGGAATTGAGAATCTTGCCTTCGTTTACAGTTGCTATACATCCAGCCTTGGATCTATCATCCTTGGTGTGGATGCGAACAATTGCTCCGCTGGACAAAATGGTACCCATGTTGTAACCCACCAAACCAGCCATACTGGATGAACCCGCAACCCTACAGTCGTACACGACATTGAGAACAGTACCCTTCATATAACCAAAGGGGGCTACATACAGGCAGTCGCTGTCTGAAACCTTTGCATTCCACAGCATGTGGTCTGCTCCGTCAAATATTCCGGCAAAGGCACATTCTCTCTTTTTTCCTATAACGGGAATGACCTTGCCCTTAAAATCTATATCATCATCTATGATTACTTTGGCATTAATGTAGTCATTTTGCTTGGAATTAACCTTGTCTGCAAAAATGATATATTCGTCAGCTGTTCTTATATGGACAATCTTGCGATTTCTATCATCCTTTGTTTTTCCATGCCAATTGCCTGCAAAACGAACAACCGACTTGCCCCCTACATAGTGCCATACCCTATGTGTATCAAAATTGTATTTTGCTAAATCTGCATTCTTTTCAATATGAGGATTCGGCTGAAGTGCCCCCTCTTTATTGTATATTTGCTCCACAGAGCCTTTTCTCGAAAGAAGCGAGCAGGCTATGACTCCTGTATTTTCGATTACTAGATTCCTGCCGTTGGCGGAATAATTATTATTCCAAATGGTATAGCAATCTATTATTTGTCCGCTATTTTCAACCACAAGTCCTGCAACTATCGCCTTTTTCTCTGACATATACTCCCCTAAGACCCTATTGAGATGAGCTTTGCTATGTATAGAATTAGAAAAACCAATATGGAGGTATTAACCGCGCCTATTCCCACGCTAATCCAGGTCAGCTTTTTTATTGTCCTCACACTATTCTGACTCGCTAGCTGCATAAGTGAATCATCCATATCTCTAAATAGCTCTTCTAGCTTTGTTGTACTAGGAGCATCTTCCCGCTCTCCACCATAACTCGTTGTGGAAAAAGACTGCTCATCCCTATTAGCTAGAGCACGCGTAGCCTGATTCGGTGATGGTTGAGTCGAGTATGTAGAAGGATTATGTGAACCTATAGGTTGCGTCCGTGTAGGATTACCAGTCCCCCCAGTCGAATTAATATGGCTGTTTAATATGGGGTCTACAAATCGACCGATTGTCTTGAAGCAATTGCCACACAAAACCTGATTTTGCGCGGGATTGCAACAAAAAACACAATCATCACGAAACACCCCGCTCCTGATATCCATCATTCGTTGAAGATATTTTTTTCCATAGGTGTTTTGAGTAAACCAAGGATTTTGATGGATGCCCGTCACAATCTCATCTATGTCAGCTTGTCTACCGTAGTCATGATTGGCAGTGAGACGATATATGGTTGTAACGACCCTCTTGTCTAACTCCTTGTTCATCTAATCTTCTCTCGCATGTATTATTACCTAGAATATCACTCTGATTATACCCCCCCGGATTATAAAATGTCAATATAATTTTTCAAAAAAGGACGCCTCTGATGAGACGTCCTTCTATACTTTTATTCTATTTATTCTTTCTTATCCATTATGACTTCCTTGGTCTGACGGATAAACTGGTCTGTCTTGACCTTGAGGTCTAAGCCATCCTCGGTAATATAAGCCGTTGCAAGTGGCGTGACGACTGATTTATGTGCCGACTTTAGAATCATACATCTAATAAACGCTACTGCCAAAGGAATGATTATCATCATGAATACATTTCCTGAACCCATAATCTCTGGGTCAAAGCCATGAGTAAATGCTGCTGTCAAACCTATCATTACTGCTAACGCAATCAATAGTGTTACAAAGAAATTGCCCCAGAACTTGCCCCAGTCAATGGGAAGGTCTCCAGTGAGCTTTCCTGTCTGACCATTCATGGCAAAGAGATAATCCTTGCCATTCCACTTGGTGTTGAGCATCCAGACGGGAAGCATAGCGTAGTGAACCTTTTCTCTCTTGACCAATACGTCCTGACGAACACGCTCCTTGTGGTCGTACTGGACAGTTTTTTCTATCGTGTTGATAAGAGTCTTCTCACATCTCTCTTCCATACGACTTGCACAGTCCTTGGCCTCTACATCATATCGATCAGCTAAGAAGCCAGGCATGTATACTGTAGAGAACTCCTTGAGTTCCTTATAATCATAGGGCTCGATGCTATCCATATGTGTATCGGGCATGCGGCTTGACGCATCTGCGGGAACCTTTTCAAATTTGAGTTTTCCCTCTCGACGAACTATGTAATGATCAGTAATTTTCTCTCTTCCACCAGGGATAGACTTTGTCTTGGTATTAGATGCTTTGTATACAAAATCTCCCTCTGCCTCTCCATCATAGAGCCAGAAGGGAACATATACACCCTGGATTTCTTCGATATGATTGCCATCTACAAAGGTCTTGGGCAATAAAGCCTTGCCCTTGTAGTGATCCTTGAGGGCTGCAATTGCTTTTTCCTTGTCTGTCTTGAAAGGAATGATATATTCTGGCTTGAGTGCTCCCTTGAACTGGTTTTCGATAACTGTCTGGTTACCGCAGTAAGGACAGCAGGTTGCCGCCGTATGCTCCTCACACACAAGCTCTGCTCCACACTGAGGACAGCTATATGCCTTCATTCCAGCCTCAGAGCCCTGTCCCCAATCTACAATCTCATCATCGACCTTCCAGGTTGACTTGGCTGCCGCGTCAATTTTATCTGCGCGCTCCTTGCTAAGTGCTTCTACTTCTGCGACATCCATCGTTGTATCACAGTAATCACACACTACCTTACCTGTGTTTCCATCAAAACGCATGGGTCCAGTACAGCAGGGACACTGGTAATTATTAATATTAGCCATTTTTCCTCCTCATATAATCATAGCCCAGGAATATCCTGAGCTATGGATAATTATTAAGCTAAATCATTCTCGTCAAAGGGATCGCCACATTCGGGGCAGAACTTGGGAGGATTAGCAGGATCCTCGGGTTCCCATCCGCACTTGTCACACTTGTACTTAGGTGTTCCAGCAGGCTGAGGGCTTCCACACTCTGAACAGAACTTGCCCTTATTGACTGTTCCGCACTTGCAGGTCCATCCTTCTACGGGAATAGGCTTTGCTGCTCCGCACTCGGGGCAGAACTTGCCAGTTGCTACTGCTCCACATGAGCATGTCCAGCTATTGGCTGCAGGTGCTGCAGGAGCGGGTGCTGCTGCCTGGGGTGCCATCTGAGGCTGAGCTGCCTGCTGCTGTGCTCCCATTGAGAACAGTCCCTGTGCCATATTCTGGCCCTGCAT
>JAZRXQ010000164.1:0-10760 GCA_045600305.1 Lachnospiraceae bacterium | reverse complement strand
TGGTTATTTCTAACCGACTCTGACTGGCTGTTTCTGCCCGACTCCAACAGTGACAATTTGCCATGGATGGCAAATTGAGCGAAGTTGCGCATGGATGCGCACCTGAGCGGCACATTAACTAGATGCTACGTAACATAAATGCGCGTGTCCGAAGGTTGCACAGCGTGAAAGCTGTTTGAAAGCCAGTGCGCCCCATAGTGCATCATGTGGTAGCGTCAGTGTATTTACATTGATAGTGTCAAAAAGTTTACCTTTTGACAGTTTTATCCATAAAAAAAGTGTGGAATAACACCACACTTTTTTATCCTTATATATCCAACTAAATAATTAAAACACATTGTCTCCTAGAAGGTAAAATTCTCAACACCTCTAGTTGCTCTCGCTGTCTGTGCCTGACTCTCGCCCATAAACATCTGATACTGCTTCATGAGCTGTGACTTACCAGCATCAGTTGCCTTGCCTGCCTCATCAAGCTTGGTGATATCAGCATCCGCGCCAATATTGCCTACGCCAGTTGCCTTGTAGAGATTAGCATGCTTTTCAGCACCAAATGTCTGTCCAGCTCTAGCCTTAGCAATCGCCTCGTCGCTAAGTGCTCCACTCTTAGCTGTGCTCTCCTCAGGAGTAGCTATGCTCTGCTCTCGTAACTGTTGAACTCTGCTACCAGCTCCAACCTGTATTGAATTGTAGTTGTAATTGCCTGTATAGGCTCCTATTGCGGAAATATTCATTACATCTACCCTCTGTCATCTCACAGTGTGTATAACTCTTTTCAAATAAAACACACCCAAAAACTGAGACATCCTTGCCTCTGATATAACTTATATCGTCCGTGAATAAGTATAGTTTACACCTTTTTGTAAAAAAATATTAAATAATTTTTCGCGATTTACCTATGCAAAATAGCTAATAGCAAAAAAGTTGTTACAATTATATTAACCTTCTTGTAATATTATTGCAACAACTTTTTTATATTTTTTTCTATTTAGATTTTTCTATATATGTGATCATACATCACAACATATATATTTTAGCTTCTCCCCCGTTTATTTTAAGAATTTCTTGAGCTCTGACATAAATGTCTCAACATCCTTAAACTCCTTGTAAACCGCTGCGAAACGAACATATGCTACAGGATTGAGCTTTTGAAGATGCTTCATTACCATCTCACCGATTTCCTTTGAAGGAATCTCTTTTTCCTCTTTTGCAAAAATCTCTGACTCAATCTCATCTATAACTGTAGTCATCTCATTTGCAGAAACCGAAGTCTTGTGACAAGCTCTAAGCACACCCTTTTCAATCTTAGACCTGTCGTACTGTTCTCTGGTATCATCGCGCTTAACCACAATAAGAGGAATGGTCTCAACCTTCTCATAGGTTGTAAATCTCTTGTTGCAATCATCACACATACGACGACGTCTGATAGATGTATTATCATCAGCGGGTCTAGAATCAATAACTCTGGTGTTCTCACTCATACAATAGGGACACTTCATAGGTCAATCCTCCAAATCTTATACGTTAAACAAAAACTCAATGATGTCTCCATCATTTACAACATATTCCTTGCCCTCGGTACGCTGACGTCCCTTGGCCTTGACTGCCTGATAGTCAAATCCAGCCTCTGCCAACTCGTCATATGCAATAACCTGAGCTCTAATAAATCCTCTCTCAAAATCTGAATGGATTTTTCCTGCTGCCTGAGGTGCCTTAGTACCCTTTTTAATAGTCCAGGCACGACACTCCTTCTTACCATCTGTAAGGAACGAAATAAGTCCAAGAAGTGCATAGCTCGCTTTGATTAGTCTATCAAGACCTGACTCAGCAAGTCCTAATTCCTCAAGGAACATTGCCTTTTCATCTGCATCAAGCTCAGATAATTCTTCCTCTGTCTTGGCACAGATTGCGATAACTCCCGCACCCTCGGCGTTTGCCTTGGTCTGTACTGTCTTGTAGTAATCACTAGCCTCTGGATTAGCCACGCCGTCATCATCCATATTACAAGCATATATGATAGGCTTGGCAGATAAAAGTCCCATCTCCTTCATGGCATTGGCAATTATCTCATCAGACTCATCGTACTCATAGGTTCTAGCATTATTTCCAGCCTCAAGATGAGCCTTGATACCCTCTAAAAACTCTGCCTCGGCTCTAGCGTCCTTGTTGCCACTCTTGCCAAGCTTAGAAACCTTGGCTAATCTATTCTCTATCATATCGAGGTCGGCATAGATGAGCTCCAAATCGATGCACTCCATATCTCCTGCAGGATCAACTGCAACAGCCTTTGTCGCATCCTCAACTACGTGCATGATCTCATCATTGTCAAAGCATCTAACAACGTGAATAATAGCATCACACTCTCTAATATGACCGAGGAACTTGTTACCAAGTCCAGCTCCTTTAGATGCTCCCTTAACAAGACCTGCAATATCTGTAAATTCTACAACTGCGGGAGTCTTTTTATCTGTCTCCCAATGCTCTGCTAACTTATCAAGTCTCTCATCGGGTACCGCAACAATACCTGTATTGGGCTCTATTGTACAAAATGGATAATTGGCAGCCTGTGCATTGGCTGTACCAGTAATTGCGTTAAATAATGTTGATTTTCCTACATTCGGAAGGCCAACGATTCCGAGCTTCATGTCTCGTATTCCTCCTAAAACTAATTTGTAGATTATTCTATCATACTATATATTGTGGTGCAATAAAAATTGTGGACATACGTTAACCTCTAATGTATTTTTTACTTCGACCGCCTTTCCTTGTCTTCTCGCATAACGCAAAAGCTTTGCGTAATCAATCAAATACGATATCGAATAAAACTGAGTTTCATGACCATCCCAGCAATTCTGCAATATGTATCGCTGTATCCTCTTTCATGTCCTCAATGATTTCTTTCCATTCAGACATTATTTCCAACGATTCCCTTTTCTTTGCAGTTCCGGTCACTGCTAGCTTCAATATTTCTAAATTAATTGAATCCTTATACAGATTATAGAACACATGTAAATCATAGAAATCTCTTGCTCTTGAAGTTCCAATATTTCTACGGATGATGGTCTCATACTTTTCAGCAATAATAGTTTCTGTATTGTATGCCATTACTCCAATTTCATTATCATCCAAAATGGTCTTGTAAGAATATCGAATCGCTCCAGCAAAAACATCTGCAACACTTCCTGCGATTGCAGATTGCGTTTTCCTGCAAAACTACGTATCTGTCCTTTCAACTGCTCTGGAGTTCTCTCTTTCATCCTAACACCTCCATATACGTCCTAACTTTCGGTTCCAAATTAAACTGTCTCGCATATTTAATGATTTTTCTTGGGTTACACTTCCCACCAAAATACTCTTTCAATGCCTGCGTATAAATCTGTGCATCAATGCCTTTTTTATCTCTGATCAAATCACATATGCACCTTTCTAAATCATAGGCTCTTACATCATAGCCCTGAGGAGTCTTTATTGTAACAATTCCCAAATCCCATAATTCTTTTTTACAATAATGAAACTTAGTATGCTCATAGCTTTTCTTTATCCTCGATACATTGTCACCCTGTGGAACAGTTATATCCAACTTATGAGGGACACGATCAGACATCCCATGTAAAAATAGCGCTGTTCCATGCGAGAAAATAAGCTTATCTGATCTACTCTGAATAATTCTAAACTCATCAGGTTTATCATCTGCTAATACATAATTTCCATGAGATTCTTTCAAAATAATTCCTTTAGCCAGACTGTCATAAATCAAAGCCCTGTCTATTCCTGCATTTTGAATATCCTGTGCAGAAACAATTCCACCATTTTGTTCAATAAGTAATTTAAGATGATCAATATAATAATCCATATCTATCACCCGCCTTTCTCAAAACATTCTTTAATTTTACCATTCAAAAGAACATTTGTAAATACTGTTCTTTAATTTCGTGGTATTAAAGAACACTTTGAAAAAATTTTATTTATTTGGAACAATCACCGGTCATTTTGAGGCAAATGGAGAATACCAGATTCTGATACAATTCAATAAATCCTCTTATTAAAAAAAGGCGATGAATTTTCATCCACCGCCCATTATATCGTATTATTGCACTTTACTTTATACTATATTGCCCAGGCTCTACCAAACTTTACAATTCCTGGAATTCGTCCCTCTGAGCACCTCATAAGAGTCTATTACTAGTTTGATTCTTGATAACTTATTGCCTGATCAAGAGTTTTAAAACTACCTGACTTAATAGTCACTGTACCTGCTGCTTGCCATTCCGTAGACGCAAGGTCTATATACAAAGCAGGCACAACTCCAAAATTCTTACGACTTATACCCATTCCAGAGCCATACACACGCCCGTCATTTTCTACGTTTGCAGCTGAATAGCTACTATCACCAGGGGATCTAAGCCACCAGAATGCTGCTAGACTGTCTTCCTGCTCATAAGGCCAGCTTCCATCTGCAGTATCACCCCCCTTAACAAAATCTGTAAGTAATCTTAACCTTGCAAAATCATATACTATGGCTGAGCCAATTTTTCCAACAGCATCGCCACTTTTGTTTTTCTTCACATCATAATTTGAAAAACCATAATCCGGATTAGAGATTTCTTCTAACGATAATAAGAATACTTTATCCTTTGTCGCAGCCCCTCCAGCGGTACCATAGCACTGATTGTCTTTGTTAGCTATCTCTGTTTCAACTATTGCTGATTGCTCACTCACTGAAAATGCATTGCTTAAAAATTCACCGTTTAACCATGAGCGCATAGAACAGTCAGCCCATGTCATTATCATTTCTTCTTCATTATATTCTATACAATCCATTACTTTATCAGCAACTACAAGCGCCTTATCTCCTGACTTCTTTAGCACTCTCCACTTTATAGGTGTTTTATTATCTGCTTTATTAGCTACTCCATCACCATTATTATCTATCTGCCAATAATTACCAAAATATATGCAATCATATGTTACTGTACCAGCTTCATTTTTTCCTGCAATAGCGTCCTCTATAGTCTTAGGCCAATCTAGAACTGTACATGCTGACTCAACTCTTGACATAAGTGTTTCGTTAGACTGTATTTTTTCAGCTACAGATTTTTTGATATCTACGCCAGTAACCTTACTTATCTTGGGCGTACACTTTCCAGTCTTGGTATTCGTCGTAAGTGTAAGCTTTTGTCCAGCTTTAATTGTCTTTACAGTCTTCTTTTTCTTTGTTGCATTATAGGTGACTTTAACCTGTCCCTCAAGAAGGTATATTTGAGTTTGTATGGTTTTCGTTTTCTTATTTGTCTCGACTTTTACTTCACCGACAGTTCCTCGTATACCACATACCATGTTAGAAGTTTTTATTTCAAATGATTCCTTTGACGTAAGCTTTTTTGATACATCAAAAAAAACAGAACCTTTGTCAACAGTGAGGTCTAGTTCCTTCCCTGATTGCTTAACCGACACTGAACTCGACTCTTCTACAAGGGCTGCTTTTGTGTTATCAAGCAATATATTTGCTGAACTATCTGTATTAGTGGAAATATTATCTCCACTTAAAAGACGTGTATTAATCTTAATAGATTTTGCCTTCCCCTTAGAATTCTTTAGAGTCACCTTACCCTCAAAGCTCTCCACCTTCATACTACTAGCCTTGGCGGCTTGTACATCTACTGTGTTAAATCCTATAGATGTAGCGCTTACTGCTAATGTCAACATAAAAACAGTTGTTGCAGTAAAAAATCCTTTCATTTTCATTTCTAATCTCCTTTTTTATCTTTATATTCCTGCCATTATATACCGCTTTTTGATAATTTACAATCTACATTTCTTAAATTGTTCGCCTATCCCCTCTTGTACCCTAAAAACGGCTCATACTTTCCTCGTACCAGGCGAACCATTTTGTTAAAGTTATTTTCCTCGATAGTAACATCATATTTTCCTTCAATGGTGCCAAAGGTGAGAATATCTCCCAAGCCATATTTTTCTCTTAAGTGAATTAGCATATTCTCCTTGGAGGCATTTTTATTATAAATCTTGATATATGAGTAGCCCTCAAAATCCTCAGACTTGTAGTTGAGAATTTTGAGTTTTTTATCGTACTCTAAATCAATTAATTCGTTATAGAAATGCTCCACCTTTGGAGTTTTATCAATTATCATAAAATAAACTACATTTTCGTCCCCTGGGAATGGTCTTTTAATATAATTTCTATAGGGCGAAGCCTTTAGTTTTTCAACAAGCTCCGTATTCACCTCGTCAGAATTATCCTGATAGTAGATTAAAAGTGTATCATCTATAATCACGTTGATAAAGGGCTTTATCTCCCGTTTATCCATTAATTCAAGCAATTCATTAGATGTATCCTTTGAAATGACATACTCCGTCACATATTCACTTTTCTTGACATCGTATAGCGCCGCTCCATCCATTACTATTACAGGATATTTAAAATTGATATCAGAAAGCGACTCCAAGAGTGACGCTGGTGTTCGCATAGTTGAAATGGTAAACTTCATCCCATCATCAATCATTCGATTGAGTTCCACTTTGGAGAAAGCGCTGATTTTATTGTTTTTATCTACTAAAATACCGTCCACTCCCGAAACAAAAAGAGTTTTCCTGTCTGGCTTAAAACATATTCTAATGTTGTTGACCAAGACGCCAATCACGATACCTATCATAGTATCCAAGAATCTGTTTAACACAAAATTATATGGATTAGCATCTCCGATATGATTAACTACAATACTCAAAAAGACGACACATGAAAAATATGCCGCCCCTTTTTTCTGAATTAATACAGTTGTATAAATAACTAAAACGATTCCTATGAAAATACAAATTATCTCCATCCAGTTTCCTGGCAGGAGGATACTGGCTCTAGGATAAATCAAAATATAAATAAGTCCATATATAGCACCAACAACTGTACCTATTGTTCTAAGTATCGCATTGGAAAATGTGTTGTTACGGTACATCTGAATGCACCATAACGCCGCTAGCTGCGAATAGAAAACCATACCCTCTTCACCGCGCAATAAATCAATTATCATGCACAGTGACACGGCAATGGCACTTTTTATTATTCGCATCCCTATTCCAGGGATTTTCATTTTAATAGCCTTCCTGTCCACTGCTCTATTCATCCTCTAAAATTTTGATTACCGCTGTATTAGCATAGGTCAGTGGTTCATCATGTATAAAGAAAACCACTCCACTAACAGGCGAATATAGAGTTTCTAGATCATTGCCCTCATAAGGATTGATTATATTGGCAAGCGGTGTTCCTGCCTCAACGCTATCCCCCGCTTTAACTAGTGGCTCAAAAAAACCAGACATAGCGGTGCGCACAGATATAAGCTCTGTATCATCAAAGCATCGTATCTTTTTAGGTTTTATAGGCGTATATTTTATAATGTCATTATTGGACAAAAAGTTCATAACAGATAAAACTGCCTGCCCCGCACCAGTCACGCTGATTTTGGATGTTGTATTGGTGTACAGAGAAAAAGCCTTGGTATCCCACACCTGCCAGTTGTAGTTAAGTGTGGCAGTATCATAGGGTCTAACAGTTCTCTCAACTATGTATTTAAGTCCAAATTTTTCAGCATCCTCTTTTGTCGTAAAGCCTTCCTTCATATACCTGACGTGAGGCACAAAATCTCCTGGTGTATAGAAAGAAGTAAACTGTATACCAAACTCGTAGTCTTTTATTTCTTCAAATACTCCATCTGCTATTCTTTGAGTAGTCTCTCCTAAATTATAGCCCGGAAACATTCTGTTAATATCAGTATTGTCTGTGGGCCAGAAGCGTTTTTGAATATTTACTGAATAGGGATTGATAGAAGGGATTATTAAAATCTTTTTACCCTTTGCAATTCTACCTTCTGCCTCTAGCTGCTGCATCTTTTTTACCAGCTGTGAACAGCAGTAAATCTGCTGAACCTCGTTTCCTCTGGAGTTACCAACTATGCAGACAGACTTTTCGCCCTCTCCAAATTCAAAACCTGTTATTCTGAAATCATCCCTATACATTCCCTTGATTTCATAGATAATCTTCTTATTCATAGATGCAGACCTCCTCTTTAAGTATTCTTCCCATTAGCGAGCCTTCATCTACAATTGGATAATCTCTTATGGTAAATAGCATTCCACCCTGAGGAGCTATAACTTCATCGAGAATCTCGCCGCAAAGAGGATCTACAATTCGACCAATCAAATCACCTTCAGCTAGTCTAGCTCCATGCTTTACCTCAGGCACAAAAAGTCCACTAGCTGTGGCATTCAGGTAGCTTACATCATCAGGGTCTCTTGAAATCATGGGTGTTCGTACAGGTGCGACCTCTCCTGTCCATATCCCCAGTTCCTTCATAGTATTAAAAATACCATCAACCATCTGGTCGCCGTATTCTCTTGTGAGCCTCATGCCTACGCCCATCTCAACAACTAGAACTGGAGTTCCTACGCTATTTAAGCTGTGGGCAAATGTAGCCTCCAAAACAGTACTAGCTCCATGCACCCAAATAAAGTCCACATTAGCTGTTTTTGCCAATGGAACCAAAGTATCTGCATGAAGCTCATTTATTCTAATCTGTGGTATCTCTGTTAAATAAATATTGCTGGCATGAATGTCAAATACACAATCACAGCCTTTGACATCCTCCATAATTCCTGCTGCCAGATACTCAGTCATATTTCCATCAATGTTTCCCGGAAAAAGTCTATTCATATCTAAATCAAATGCAGGAATTCCTCTAGTGATTGAGTCTATTCCAAGTGGATTCATGGCAGGATAGATATCTACAATTCCTTTTAGGCATTCCTTATTTTCTTCTATCCTTCTTTGAAGCTCATAGCAAACATACTGTCCTTCTAGCTCATCACCATGTATTCCTGTAACGATACCTATGCGCTTCAAATTAGAAGCATCTTTATTTACAGGCTCAATACGATTCTTTTTTATCATTAATTTTTCATCAATGGGCAGTCCCACCGATGTCACTATTTCTACCATTTCCTTTCCCCTTTAATAATATTTTTCTACAGTTACATTTATCTCCTGATTCTGGTCACCGCCACCCCACATTACACCTCTATTGATAGCGCAGTCAGTGGCATCTCTACCTGAACCAAGCTTGATATATTCATCTGTAAGTTCGCAGTTATGGGTAGGGTCAAAGGCTATATAATTACCATCGCATACCGCCTCTACCCAGGCGTGACTCTGCCCCTCCCCAATAATAAGGCCACATACATATCTAGCTGGAATCTTAAATAGTCTAAGCACCGTAATAAAGATATGAGCATAATCCTGACATACACCTTTCCCTCCAGAAAAAGCCTGTTCAGCTGTGGTCTCAACCGCGGTACTTCCTGTCTCATAGGACATTCTTTTTGAGATAAGGTTCATGATTTTTATACACTTTTCCTTTGTATTAGAAATCACGTCCACTTCGCTTTGTATCTCTTTTGTAAAAGCATTTAACGCATCCCCTGGTATGCATTTTCCATGGGGATATTTATACATCCCTACCAGACTCTCATTTACTCCGCCCGTTATACTCATTGACTGCGTCTCAACCATTCCCTTTATCTTATATAAAAAATAGGAATGTGGATAATCCTCGCTTCCAATAATCTGAGTATTTCCAAAGGAATCTACTCCCTCCGAATACTGAGTAGATGGTTCCATTGTTATATTAAATGCTATACTACGCTGTCTAAAATCATCTACAGGGAATGATTTTATTGTGAAATAGCATTTATCAACAGGCTTGGAGTAGCTGATTTTCATACTATATTCATAATTTAAAAAAGCCAAAATCTCACCTTCTTTGCTTAGGCAACAATTGTCTCAACATTTGTAATGATGCTAAAGTAATCCAAATTGTTGTCATTTATAAGAGAACTAACCTTGCTTAGTGCGCTCTCATCATATTTCATTCCACTTCTAAGAACTCTGGGAATCATTCTGTGAATCTCTCGCTCGAGTTTATTCTTATCAAGTCTTAGTCTGGCATAGAGGTCGATTCTCTCAATGCGCTTTCCTGCCTTGATGATATTTCTAATCTGCTCAATATCAATCTGGTCATCTACGATTCCCCAAAAGGAAAGCAAATAGTCCATAATCTGCTGCAATTCAATAAGGGGCGAATCGCTACCAGCAGCCTTATTCATAGCATAAATAGACAGCTGAATATAAGACAATGCATCTGAACCTATAGTCTCTCTAAGAACGATAGCATTGTCATAGGCTCTATTTAGATTGCAGATAATAGAATCAGCTATGCTCTCATCAAATGGATATCTGGTCAAAAAATCCTCATTTGAGGTGTAGATATTTGGAATATCCAATGCGTTGCAATATCTGGGATATACATCCTCAGCTGCATCAATCATCATATCAAAGCTCTTTGAGAAAAGCTGAAGCGTTGTATATACTCTCTCTGTATATCTTCCTAACCAATATAGGTGGTCAACCTGTTCTACTGAGATAATACCCATGTGTCCTTAAAACCTCCTCCTTGTGATGAATTAACAATAAATGAATCAGGATTTCTAGAAAATCTAGTAAGTCCACTTGCCCAAACCATAGGCTCATCGGCCATCAGAACAAAGGCTCTTAAGTCTGCCTTTCTAGGCACAATCTCACCCTCGTCTAGAATATCTAAATCCTGGAAATCAATAACCTCTTGCGCTATAAATCTGCGAGGCTCTGCCTTTAATAACTCTATAAAATCTTCTTTTTGCTTGGCAGTCATAGTGTTTCCAAA
>JAZRXQ010000163.1:0-7258 GCA_045600305.1 Lachnospiraceae bacterium | reverse complement strand
ATTTCGGTTTATAGTGAACCAACTCATAAAATTTGAGCTTTTAACTCAATCAATAATCGCTTTTGGAAAGACTCACCTTTCCGCCAAACAATGAGAAAAGTATCATATATATTTAATATTGTCAATAAAAATATTATCTAGCTATTTTTTTCCTTTGCCTTTTTTCTTTTTTTTCGTAGGTTTCGTAGGTTTTGCTTTGGCTGCAAAATTAATCATTTCTAATTCATATGCTTCAAACCTGTCTCTAACCTCCCCCATTACACCATGCTTGTCAATCAGCTTCTTGCACATAAAAAATAATTGTTCATAATATTCATGGGTATGCTTAGTGCCTTCCCATTCCTCGTCTAATTTTCCTCTTAAGTAAAGTGCCTTATTATCATTTGTTAGACTCATAAGATCCCAAAAAATAACACCGATTTCTGTCTCGTCATATTGAGGAAGCTGTTGTTGCTCTTCTCCTTGCTCTTCCTTTGACTTACCTTTTTTTTCGCCTCCAACATCCTCTAAATCAGACTTTACTACTTCTGCACGTTCTCCCTCTCCTTGAGGCTCATCTACTTCCAAATTCACCTTGGGAATTGTTCTACCTTGTCCAACATCCCATGAAATGCCTGACGCTAAGGTAAGCAGGTACTTTAATTCTTCTGCCCAAGCCTTACGCTTCTGTCCGTTTTTGGTGTGTCTATTGCCACTTACCTTTTCTAGATATGCATTAACCCAGCCCATAGCTGCGGCCAGATTCATATCAATATCTCTATCAACTAAAAACGCCTGCTTAAGGTCTTCCACTGAGCCCAGTACTTTACTAAAAATCTCTGACTTGGAGTCGTTATCACCTTTTATCTCATCTAATTTGTTAAATATAGGTGAAAAATAGCCCGCTATCTTATCTAATCTATCTTTAAGAAAATCTCTTTCTAGCGCCAAACCTAATGTAGATATATCAGCACTAATGTCATTAAGAGATGATATTAATTTAGTCTCATCCTCTGTTAGATCAGTAATCTCTTGTAGTGCTTTTAGATATCTTGATATCTCTAAGCCACAGCCCTTTATCATCATGGCATAGCGCATATCAGGCTTACCCTCTACAAGGGATTTAATTGCACCTTTTACTATTTCCTCTAAACCAGCAATAGCCTTTAAGGCTCCATCCATTTTAGGATGTGGCTTTTTTTCTTCAGCTTTCTCTCCTTCTTTAGCTTCACCTTCCTTAGGTGCTCCCTCCTTAGGCTTATCTCCCTCTTTGGGTTTATCTCCCTCCTTAGGCTTATTTTCCTCTTTGGGCTTATCTCCCTCTTTAGGTTTTTCTCCCTCTTTGGGTTTTTCTCCCTCTTTGGGTTCTTCTTTTTTCTCCTGAGGAGGCTTGATATCCTTTACTGTTGTAGCAGCTGCAGCTATTTGGGGCTTTAATTCAGCAAGCTTTAAAACTAGTTTTCCTCTGTCCGTAGTCGTATCTACCTTAGAAAGATCGATTTCCTCCTCTGCCTCCTGAGGTGCCGCCACAGCTTGTAGCTCCTGCCCCTGAGGTACTGCACCGACCTCTTGTCCCTGAGGTACTGGATTCCCCTGCTCTACCTCTGTTGGCTCAGCCACGTTTTCCATCTCAATTTCAGCTCCGTCAACTTCATTTCCACCTGCTTCTTCAGGCTCTTGTCTTCTACTACCGAAACCAAAAAATCTCTTTATTCTTTTTAAAATGCCATCCTCTGCATAATCAGACATATTTTTCTCCTTGTCCTAAAGGTTAATACTCATAGGATGAGAACAGACGACCACCACGTCCAAACTCTAACTGTATTCCCATAAGAATTGCATCCTTGTCAATATCTGTTCCCTGAATCGATGCATGATAAGCTGCCATTGTAGCAACATACTTGATACTGGCACCTGTAAAATCGTACTTGTTAGCAAGATACTCAAGGTCTACATTCTTGGCAAGAGTAACACCCTCTGGAAATACCTTTTGCCACAAAACTAATCTGGTGGCAGGATCAGGTATGGGAATATTTAGATAGTAGGTGATACGTCGCTTAAAAGCGTCATCAAAATCATTAGCATGATTGGTCGCCATGATGGTAAGACCAGAGTACTGCTCTATCCTCTGCAAAAGGTACGACACATCCGCATTGGCATGCTTGTCATTAGAGCTCTGCACCTCTGTACGCTTAGAAAAAAGTGCATCTGCCTCGTCAAAAAACAAAATCGCATTGCAATCCTCAGCAGCATCAAAAAGCTGACCTATTTTCTTTTGTGTCTCACCTATATATTTATCTGTTAGCTTAGAAGAATCTACTCTAAATAACTCAAGACCTATCTCGTTGGCAATAACCTGGGCTGACATGGTTTTTCCAGTACCGGGTGGACCATACATAAGAAGTGCATGCCCCTTGCCATAAGGAAGCTTCTTGCCAAAGCCCATTTTTTCGTTGACAACATATCTTTGTTTAGCAGCCTTGATTATAAATTCAACTAGCTCTGTCTGCTTTTCAGGTAAAACCAAATCATCTCTTGTAAAGCTTGCCTTAAGATGCTCCGCAACGCCAGCTAGTCTATCCTTGGTATAGGCAAGTAGAATCTTTGAAATAATGTTTCTTATATCCTGCTTCTTTTCAGAAGCTTCAGGTGCTGTAACTAATATCTCCCTACAAACCTTTTCAATCTGACCAGGTGTAAGGGTATATAGATTAGCAAGACTCTCCCCCGTATATTCACCAAGGGATACACCAAAGCGTTTTGCTTCATACTCCCAGAGCTTACTCTGTCTAATCCCATCTGATTTTTCTATCTCATAGGATACTGTGGTAAAATCTTCTAATTCTATTCTGATATTGCTATCAGATATTGCTGTAACAATAGAAAAATGTGTCTTTAGATATCTAATTACAAACTTATATAATACCTGTCCTTCAAAGGTAGCTAAAAAGCTTGCCCCAGCCTCTATACAGGGCACATAGTCTCTAGCTAATGCAGTTAGACTAATCTCTGTAAGAAGAGGCTTTAACTTATTCTCATCTATACTTGCAAGATAATCTAAATCAATCTTAAGTAAGCCTCTCTCCAATCCCTTGGCAAGAGAATAGCTTCTGCCGCAGCCCACTTTACCAAAGGTTATAATTAAAATATTGCTATCTATATCAGCCTCTGAAACCTTAGCTATATAATCTATTGTCTTCTCGTTGCAGATAATATCAGACTCTGGTAAATCATAAAATCTACAGCTATCTGGAGTATCGTAAAATACCGTATCAGTCCCTGCTATAAAGCTCATTGTCTTTTTATTAGCAAGGAGTCTAGATGCTAATAATGTGTCCTTATTTAATATACAGCCTCTTGCAAAGAAAAGCTCATTTACAGGCTCTCTATCATCAACTAACTCAAAGATTTCTGCATCTGTCAGCTCAAAATATCTCCTGTACGCCTCTATTAGATTACCGACAACTGTGTACTTTTTATCAAGCCTAGCACTATTTTCTGCGAGAATAACGTAGAAAATACAAAAAAGCTGAAAATCACTATAATAATAATCTCCCAAAACCCTCTTAAATCTAATACCAAGAGGATTATTCTCATTATCCATAGTGTATTCAAGTCTAGCTTTTAGACTTGTAAAAGTAACACCAACAGACTCCTCACTTAAGAAGCCCTCGAGTACACCTACAAATTCTCCCCAGCTACTAAAAGCCATATTTAATTCAACGTCCACTACATTAGTCTTTTTCATAACCCTAAGAATTAATATTCGTATGCATTAAACAGTTTTCCGTTTTTAGCATATTCTAATTGTATACCTTTAAGAATCGCAGCCTTATTAATCGCTGTCTTATTTATTGAAGCATAGTAAGCTGCCATGTTAGCGACATACTTAATACTGCTTCCAGTGAAATCATATTTTTCGGCCAAGTACTCAAAATCAACATCCTTTGCGATATCCACGCCCTCAGGGAATACCTTGCTCCAAAGGTACGCCCTTGTCTCTGCATCCGGAATAGGGATATTGAGATAATATGTGATTCGCCTCTTAAAAGCGTCATCAAAATCGTTGGCATGATTAGTCGCAAGTATTGTCAGTCCAGAATACTGCTCCATCCTCTGCAAAAGGTATGATACATCCGCATTAGAATGCTTGTCATTAGATGAGCTAACCTCCGTCCTCTTGCCAAAAAGTGCATCTGCCTCATCAAAGAAAAGAATAGCATTGCAATCCTCTGCTGCGTCAAAAAGTGTCGCAATCTTTTTCTGTGTCTCGCCAATATATTTGTCTGTGAGCTTAGATGAATCCACTCTAAATAGCTCAAGTCCAATCTCATTGGCCATAACCTGAGCCGTCATAGTCTTACCAGTTCCTGGAGGTCCATACATGAGTAGAGAATGACCACGACCATAAGGAAGCTTCTTGGCAAAGCCCATCTTTTCATTGACTGTATATCTTTGCTTTACAGCGTCAACCACAAATCTAATCAATTCAGTCTGCGTCTCAGGAAGGACTAAATCCTCCATCGTAAAGCCTGACTCTAAATGCTCTGCAACTCCCTCTAACCTCATCATTGTAGAGCGAAGAAGTGCCGCAGAGATAAGTCTCTCAATCTCCTTCTCTTCCTGCACCTCTCCAAGAGCAGATAATTCGCTAACAATACTCTTTATCTGAGCTGGTGTGAGAGTGTATAGATTAGCCAAGGCCTCTGCATCTAAAATACTCTCTTTCTCGCCATATATACTATTAGCAAGATACTTCCAGTATTTTGCCTGTGATAAACTGTCAGCTCTCTTAATCTCAGTAGCAAAGATTTGTATATCTGAAAAGCCCTCGTCTAAATTCTTGTCAGAAACAACACCTATTAGATTAAAAAATCTAATAAGCTGCTTAACTAACTCCCTATATGAAACCCTATATTTTTCATCTATAAAATATTCTGTTTTAATCTCTATTACAGGAAGCAGGTCTCTACATACACATTGTCTAGCTATCTCTGATACTACGCTAACTCTATCCTTCATGGCAATCTGTGAATACCAGCCCAGACTAATCGAAAAAATAGATTTGCCACTGGCGTGAGCAAGGTTAAAGTGCCTGCCACAGCCATCTTTTCCATATGCAAAAATTATTTTCTTATCAAAGTTTTCCTTCTCAAAGAAGATATGCATTAGCCTATTGCTCTCTTCGTTGAAGAAAACCTCTTCGGCAATCCTCTGGTAAATCTCGCAGCCTGCTAGGGTTTTATTATCACTGAGAGTAGTGCCAGATAAAAACCTCAGCATATCCTTGTTAGCAGACAATTTACCATTTAGTCCTGTTCTATCAGCTGAAATGCTTTCGCTTGTAAAGAACAAATCATTGATAGCGTTACTACTATCTATAACCTCTAAAACATCCTTATAGCTAAGATTTCCTATGAGTCTATAGCAATCCATAGCAAGTCCGATGGTCGCCCTTGAAAAGCTGTTATCATTGATGAGATTAGAATACATCGTCTCATACTTGATATTGAATTCCGGCAGTAGTGCCAATGCCAGACAAAAGAGCTGAAACTTAGTATATTCTCTTCCCTCAAAAACTCTCGCTAACCTAACGCCAAAGTCGCTACTCTTTTTCTCTATAGTCTCAGTAAATCTACCCTCGATGTAGATTGCCATCTTATTAGCACGCTCATCAATAAGCGTCTCGTATTTACCACGCTTAGGGAAACCGAAGGCTGCGTCTATTTCCTCTTCCTCCGGATTGCGTCCACTGAATACATATTCTTCGATGTCTTCACCTGTACTATTGCTATACAGTATAGACAGATGGTCAAAGAAGTGCATAAACTCTTCTATAAATTCATCAAAGCTGGCGTATTCTCTATTCTGTTGTCCCGCATTAAAATCAAATAATTTAAAATCGTCCATTTTTCTGACTAAAGTCTTTTAAGCCCTTTTGCATTTATCTCTCTATAAATATTGAGCTCACGGATATACTTTAATATATCCTTCTTTGAATCTCTAAGTGCCTGTGCATCAGGTGCTGAGGTATTTCCCCCTTGATTATTAGGTTCGACATTTTTCCACAGCTCATCTGCCAATTTATCAACTTCTCTAAGCAGCTTATATGCAAGCTTTAGCTGATTACTCAGGTCCGGTCCACCTAGCTTAAAAGCACTGGCAATTGTACTATTAGCAGCCGGTGTATTCTCTCTCATCAGCAATGCCTTGACAGGTATCTCTAGGGCATTGCTCTTGTACATCGTAAGGAAAGCCGTAAGCTTATCCAAATTAAAGAACGTTTCACCCATATAAGAGGCTACTTTAATGACCTCATGTACAACTTCAGGATTGTCAAGCCCCTTCTTTAAATTATCATTCTGTGCTGTCACATCAAAGCTGCTCTGTCCTTGCTGGTTTGCTGTAGCTGCCTTATAATCAATAGCATCATTATCATGCCTTGTATCAATTCCATCATAGTGCATTATCACTGCATCTACGATGTGGAACGCATTCTGCATGCAGGCATAGCGTTTCTTTCCCTTGGGAGTAATGGGGTGTTTGAAGAATACACCTTTACTCTTTGCTGCCAAATACTCTCCAATAGTTGTCTGAAATCCACGAAGCCTATTAATATCCGACATCGCGTCTTCTTTATTATAGCTATCATCTGTAATTGTATTTTTTAGGTATTTAAAACTATAATTAGCCTCTTCAACAGCCTTATAGGCAGCCTTGTATTCAGCAGATCCAGAAGGATCATCTCCTCCACCAGAATTAGTCTCATTTAATTTACTAAGGATACTGTCAAGAGTCTGTCCTCCTATTCTATTTGCTGCGGCAGCATCTTCACCACCGTATTCCTTATCTTCCCCAGCCAACTCTGAGACATCCTCATTGTCATATATTACACCTAGTGTGCTTTTTATAAGATCTTCAATATATCCCATCTAATTAACCTCCGTCCTTCTAAAAGAATACTCCCTTAATAAATATCTCTAATCCAATTGCTATAAGTATTATTCCACCAACAATAGTTGCCTTGCCACCTATTTTGTTACCGACCTTTTTTCCTATTACCAGTGCTATCATACACAGTATAAATGTAACCGCGCATATAATTAGCGACTCAACAACAGCTGGAAACCAGTCGAGGTCAGCTATGGTAAATCCAACCGACAGCGCATCTATTGATGTCGCTACACCCTGAACCATAAGCGCACCAAAGGAAAGTCCCGTCTTAACATCCTCTTCCTCACCCTTAGCACCCTCAACAATCATCTTGATACCAAGGAAT
>JAZRXQ010000162.1:0-17477 GCA_045600305.1 Lachnospiraceae bacterium | reverse complement strand
TGGTCATTCAAAAGCTTGGCTTTTTTATAACCGTTCATTACTGTTGTTTTAGGTTGACTTCATATTGAAGTCTTGTTCTTAAAGAACTCAAATTTGTGAATCTTTCAAGGTTATTTCACTGTTTAGTTTTCAATGTTCTTTCTAAACGAGAATCAGTCTCGTTAACGCAGAGGGAGGGATTCGAACCCTCGTGCCCTCTCGGACAAACGGTTTTCAAGACCGCCTCGTTATGACCACTTCGATACCTCTGCGTGGGCTGTCGTTTGTGCGTCAGCGAATGTTATATTATCACCCAGTGCCCAACTTGTCAACAAGAAATTTGAAAATTTTTCAAAAAAATTTTTTAATTATCAAAAAGCCTTATTTTTAGCCATTTTTGCACTTGATAATTTTATTTACTGCTATCTTTCTCCAAGCTTTAATTGTGGAACTGCATTTAGACTCCAATCGGAGCGAACTCCCGCCATATACTCATAATAACCGGCTGCACCTATCATTGCAGCGTTGTCTGTGCATAATATAGGGGACGGATGATAAAATTCTACCCCTTTTTTCTTGCAAGCTTCTTCAAAAGCACTTTTGAGTGTCTGATTAGAAGCCACTCCACCTGCAATAGCAAATTTATCTGTCCCATATTTGTCTATTGCTTTCATCGCATTTCCTACTAACACGTCAATAACCGACTGTTGGAAAGAGGCAGCTACATCTGCAGTATTTATTTCTATCCCCTTCATCTCACAGCCATTGAGATAGTTTAATACCGCTGATTTTAGTCCACTAAATGAAAAATCAAATTCTTCTCCGCCTACTTTAGGTTTCGGAAACTGAATTGCAAATGGATCTCCTTCATGCGCTTTCTTTTCTATTTTAGGTCCACCTGGATACCCTAAGCCTATTGCCCTTGCAACCTTATCAAAAGCCTCTCCTGCAGCATCATCTCTAGTTCGACCTAATATCTCATATTTCCCATAATCTACTACACGTACTAAATGTGTATGTCCACCTGATACAACCAAGCACATAAATGGAGGCTCCAAGTCTGGATTTTCTATATAATTAGCACTTATATGTCCTTCTATATGATGGACACCTACTAATGGCTTATTCAACGCATATGCGATTGCTTTAGCTTCTGCCACACCTACTAAAAGTGCCCCTACCAAACCCGGTCCATAGGTAACCGCAATTGCATCTATATCGTGCAAAGATAAGGCTGCCTCTTTAAGAGCAGCCTCTATAACCTGATTAATTTTTTCTATATGCTTTCTTGATGCAATTTCTGGAACTACCCCACCATACAATGTATGGAGATCAATCTGTGAATATATCACATTAGAAAGAACTCTTCTTCCATTTACAACAACTGCAGCTGCTGTCTCATCGCAGGAGCTTTCTATTGCAAGTATCTTAACCTCACTCATTATTTATTAAAGAACTGCTGGAAGCCTAAAATCTTCCACTTGCCGTTCGGATCCTTTCTTAATAGGTACTGCTGATATGTCTTGGTAAAATCCTTATTATTCTTTTTTGTAAAATATGATGCTGCAAGAGTTGCGCACTTTTTTCCATCAATAGTCAAATACTCAACCTCTGCCGAATCCGCCACATTAGTCTGTAGCATCACCTTTCCACTAGCCTGATCAGCGTACACCTCACTCTCAAGAGCTGTGTAGTATGTAGACTCTGGATTTATTCCTAAAAGCTCTTCATCATAGAGTATACGCATTTTAGAACCGAGTTGTTTTAAGTCATCCTTACTAATAGTGTACCCCTGCTCACCATACAACACCAAAAGATATCTGTTGTACAGCTTAACTACCTCACGAGGAGTCGCGGGGTAATTCGCATCAATATTCTTTTTTGAAAGTTCTTCCAATTCAGTAACCTCAGTCGCCTGATCTACCTGTTTGGGAGAACGATATGCGATGACGGCAAATACCACGACGATAATTATAACGCCTATGATAAGTCCGACAATCCCGCCCTTCTTTTTCATAGTATCGCTTCCTTGCAACTTAATATCTCTGTCGATTCCTATTCATCGACAAATTTCAATTCCTTAAATCTACCATCTTTTCCCAGATGTGCATTAGCAAAAATTTTCCTGACCGACTCTACGTCCATATCGATTTTGGTCATCGATGGACTAAAATGTGTCAACCACAATTCCTTCACCTTAGCCTGATTAGCCAATGAAGCTGCTTCTGAAAAAAGCATGTGTTTTTTACTCCTTGCCTTGTCAGCATATTCGTCTGTGCCATACATACCCTCACAGATAAACAAATCTGAATCAAAAGCATGAGCAACTATAGACTCTGTTGGTCTGGTATCTGTACAGTATGTAAGCTTAAGTCCTTTTCTGTCAGCTCCCATAACCATATCCGGAGTATAGGTCACCCCATCCACTTCTACAATCTTACCATGCTGTAACTTGTTCCAACAGTTAACTGGTATTGGCAAGGCTTTGGCACGCTCCACATCAAACATGCCCTTGCGCTCTATCTCGACTGTATACCCATAACACAAAACATTGTGGTTAACCTTGAAGGCTGTTATCTTGTATCCGTTGATTTCAACTATATCCTCTGCCCCCTGCAACTCTCTGTACTCTATATCAAAAGGCAATTCAGGACAAATAACTCTAAGTGCATCAGCCACCCGCTTCAATCCCTTGGGACCAACTAAAAGAAGTGGTTCACTTCTATCCTCGTTTCCCATAGTAAGAAGCATGCCTGGCAGTCCAGAGATGTGATCTGCATGATAATGAGTAAAACATATAACATCTATGGGATTAGCAGAAAAACCTGCTTTTCTCAAAGCAACCTGAGTTCCCTCTCCACAATCAATAAGTACACTGCTACCATTATAACGTAGTAGCATTGACGTAAGATATCTATATGGCAGAGGCATCATACCTCCTGTTCCAAGCAAACATGCATCTAACATCTAATATCCTCTATAAAAGCCTCTCCATTATCAGAGCGTCTTCTGATGGAAACGAATAAAATCCTTTTCTGACACCTAGAGACGTAAATCCATTTTTCTCATACAGTCTCTTTGCAGGTTCATTACTGACACGAACCTCTAATACAATCCGACCTATATCTTTTGCTTTTGCTTCTGTAAAAAAAACATCTAAAAGAGCTTGTGCTACTCCTGACTGCCTATACTCAGGTGATGTACAGACATTGGTAATCTCAGCTTCATCAAGAGATAGATATGCACCGATATAGCCCTTGATTATCCCATCTTCCTTGGCAACTAAAAATAGTGTATCGTCTCTTCCTACCACTTCGTCAAAGCCTGCCTTGGTCCAGGGTTGAGAGAAAACTTCTTTTTCGATTTCACTTACGCGCTCAGTGTCTATTTTTTCTAAATATCTTATAAGCATCTTGCACTAATCCATATGCAGCCACCCTGCGTCGCAACATGAGTGGCGTTTTATGCACACCTTCACACGATTTAAGTGGTTGCTTTTTTATGAGCTAATTTACAGCATTTGTTTCTAATCTCTCGCGCTCAGCTTGAGACAACCTCAAATAATCTGGAGCATGGTCTGCCGCTGAAATAGCTTTGCCTTCGTCATAGTAGCGTGCTCCCAATGAAGCAATCGACGATGCACGCTGCTCACGATGTGATTCGGGTGCAAAATCATATTCGAAGGTGGCGTGTTCCATAATATAATCAGTAAACACTGCTACACCATCACCCAGAAAGCATACCTTTTCACCAATCTCATTTAGCTTTTCAATCAATTCATCTATACCCATTGCGGTCTGTGAAATAACATTGTCAACAGGTTCTCCATCTTCGTAGCTATAAACTCCCGTATAAACTTGATTGCGTCTGGCATCCATTATAGGACAGACAATCCCATCATACCCATACAGATTGAAAGCCAACCCTGTAAGCGTAGGCACTTCAATCATCGGTATATCTAACGCTAATGCTAATCCCTTGGCTGTAGCGGAACCAATGCGTAGTCCTGTAAATGAACCCGGACCTGAAGATATAGCTATAGCATCTAAACTATTTTTATCAAACTCCAACAGACTAACCAATGCGTCAATCATTGGTAAAAGAGTCTGCGAATGTGTCTTTTTGAAATTAGTTGTATACTCCCCTAAAAGCTTGCCATCACTAACTATTGCAACTGAAGCGACTCCCCCTGAGGATTCTATTCCTAAAATATTCATATCTCTAATTAAACAGTAGTAACCGTAATCTTTCTATAATCAAAACCCTTTGCAGGTTCCTTTTCTATTATAATCTCTGTTCTATTTGCAGGTAAGAGCTCCTCAATAAGCTCCGCCCATTCAATAAGAGTAACTCCCTGCCCGTAGAAATAATCTTCAAACCCTATTTCATACATCTCATCCGGATCAGCTATTCTGTATACATCGAAATGATATAATGGGAGTCGTCCCTCTTCGTAAACTTGCACAATAGTAAATGTAGGAGAGGTTATTGCATCATCTATATCAAGTCCCGCTGCCAAACCCTGTGCAAATACAGTCTTGCCCACTCCTAAATCACCACTTAGTGTGATAACCGTACCTGGAATAGCTTCAGCACCTATTTTTTTACCAAATGCAAAGGTTTCCTCTGCCGAATTAGTCTCTATAATCATATTACTTACCAAGCTTTTCAGGTGCCACCATCTTGAATCTGTACTCGTCAACCTTGGATTTACCTAACTCATATAACGCTCTATATGAATCCCCTAACTGGGCGATTGGAATTATATTCGCAGCCAATCTGTTTTGGAAAATATATACATATTTCTTGTTTGAGTATATCTTGTACATGAGCTTCCACTGTAGAGATGCACTCTGCTCTCCTATTGAGGTTGTAACTCCCTCCTCATCAAAAATATAGTGTATCGTATTGTCGTAACCATTACCTCTCTTAACAGTTGCTTTTGCCTTGCCCTTAAGTGTCATAGGCACATACACTATACAAAGTATTGCAGCAAATATCAGAATAAGTGAGAAGTAGGGTTCCATATTGCCCCATGTATATACGACTACAAAGGTAACTATCGCTGCAAGAACAATAGACATTATGCCCTGTGAGCTCCTGTATGTATGATGCATATTAAAGGCAAAAAAATCTTTTTCCGTATTTTTTATATCAAATTCCAATTTCATATGATATGCTACCTTTTACATTTTAGGTTATACCTTATGGATATACTTACCCATAGTTATCTGCATTCTAGCAAATACTCGGGATTTAATCAAGAAAAAAAGATAGTGCCCAAATAAAGAGCACTATCTTGTTCCTAAAACACCTTATAGCTTCCTAAAACGATTTTTTCTCTTATCTCTATTCCTTCAAACATCTTTTTAAATATATTTGCAAGAATAAAGCTAGACGCCATAACCTGAAACTTTTGATATTTGCCAGTAGCTACTATGCCTGGTATAAGGACCTGCAGATATGGAACAAGCTCTCTGATATTCTCATCATCAACCATAATATATTCAGCCACAAGGGTCTCTTCTTTTTCAGTAGAAAGTATACTTATCCCCGCTTTTTTAGGATTATGGTCGCTAACCAGACTATACGACAACGCATCTACAATCTGTCCCTCAATTTCAGACACATCTCCCACCAGTGCTGTTGTTTTTTTCATTCGACGCGTAGGATCTATACTCGCTCTGGAATCCTTAAATCCCATAACATATGATTTTCCCAAGTTATCGACGTCTACTTCTATAACATATGAATCTACGTCCGGTATAAAATACCCTCTTGCCATCAGTATTTTGGCAGCAATTTCCTTATCCTCTGGCTCAACCTGCAGTTCCATATTGATACCCTTATACATACTATCCAGTGCAATCTCTTCTACAGAATCAATTGCCTTAGCTAACAGCTTATAGTTGTCCGCTATAAATCTTGCGGAAAAACTATGAACTGTCATAACATCATCAACAACAGAATATAAGACATCTGTAGTTTTTCCCCCTGTAGATACTTTTATGCTAATCTCTATATTTTTACACTCTACCATACGCACCTCCTACTTCAAGATTCCGCTAAAATTAGTGAAAGTGCTCATAAAATCTCTGATCTCCATGTAAGAAATCCCCTTACTCTCACCCATAGATAAACCTACTCCACCAGTTGAAACCTTCTTACCCTGTGCAGCAGTCTGATTTCTTTTCAAATCATATGACGTCGTAAAAAGTCCATATGGATCTCTTATGGCCACAAATTTAGTATTATCCACTACGGTTGTTCCAAGAACCGAATATGCATGTCCAGCTCTTATTCCTCTTGAATTTAACTCTTTAACTTTCCTTTTCTCCGTCGCATTGGAAGCCACGGTAACAACCTGCTTGGCTCTGGTACGTCTGGTCAGTTCATCAAATACCGCGTCAGGATCATTCCCAATTTCTCTATTTATATATCTGTCATCACCAGTAAATGCTGTAAGGAAATGATACGAATTACCTCTTGAAATCTGATTAAATCCAGGTCTGGCAGTCAGATCTCCATCACTATTAAAGCTCGCAGCATATGCTTTTTCAATCATCTGAACCCAGAGGCAATCTACAGCATTAGAATTGATAGAGGTTCCCTTAACCTTGGTGACCGACTTTTCTACTGTCACATAGCGTTCCTTCATCTTGGTTCGCACTGCATCAGTCTCACGCCTGATTGTTCTCTCCATATCATCCAAATCAGTATCTAGTACCTCTGTAATTCCGACAACGAGCTGGTCAACTAATTCATCTGTCGCATCTGTCGCCCCCTGCATAATCCTAGTAATTATAGGATTATCTTTTATCCTGGATGCAATCTCTGTAAGCCACTCCTCATTATTAGCTTTCAAAAACTCTCTGATGGTAGCAAACTTTACATCACTATCGTCTACCAAATCAAAACCGTCTACTTCTTGCTCTCCCTGAGGGGCCGTTATAGTTCCCTTTACTATTCTTGCAAAAATCAACTCCAAAAGCATCTGAGTATCAACTTGACCATCGACTTTGCAATCCGCTTGCACTCTTCCATCAAACAAATCTCTATATTGCTCTTTTTCATAAAAACGAACTGTAACACTGTTTCCATTATCCCTAATAGCATCCTTTATAAGTTCAGGTCTCATGAGTGCCAATGAAGAGAGAGAACTCATCATATAACAATCCTCAGTAAATCGCTGTTGAACATCCGTAGCACATGGTTCATGGGTAAAAAGCACCTTATCATGACATTTTTCCCATTTTTCATATCCTTCAACGGCTATTTCTTCATCTCGAACTACGTGAGAGTTAAATGTCATTTCAAGATTACCATTGGTCTTGGTCTCAAACATGAGGTTTATAATATCCAGTCTGTTTAGGAACTCTACTCTAGCCGCATCCATTGCCTCTGGAGTATCAGGTTCAACTTCATATTTGTCTATAAACGCAGCAATAACTACCCTGGCTTGAGCTATAGCCTGGTTCTCAGCTTCTACTGTTCCTGCCATCGTATATGCGTCAATGACCTTCATCACTGCCACAAAATCATTGTACGCAGGATGTGTTGACGCATACGCCATGTCCGCAATTTCAAGCTGGATTCTCTCATGAAAATCCTGTAGTTCCCTATTCTTTCTCTCCTCAAAGGTATTCTCTAATCCGTACTCTTTTCCGTTTCTTTTAAAAATACGAATAAGTCTGGAAACACTCTTTTTTGAAAAAAGTCGCTTGATCCAGTTATCTTTTTTTATCTCTTTAAGCTGAGGCTCCATCACAGCTGTCGCGGTCGTCGTAGCGGTCTCAGCTTCTCTCATAACCTCAGGAGCATGAACTCTCCTCTCTCTCGTCAATTCGCTAGGGTCTGACATAATCTACCTCCAAAATTAAAATTCATAGTAAGTCTACCACTATAAGAAACTACGTGGGATTCTTTTCACGCGCTAAAAAGACTTTTCACGCGCTTACATAAGAATCTGCGACAATTGTTTTTTATAATTAAACTCTTTTTCTACCTTTTCTCTTCCTGCAAGTGCTATGCTTCGCCTAAGCTCATCATTTTCTGGTCTCAAATAAAACTGGCAAAGCTCAAACAATTCCTCAGGCTCAGTGTAAAGAATCAGTTCTTTTCCGTTTTCAAAATATTCAGCAAGCTCCATCTGATAATTGCTGACAAGAAGTCCACCACAGCTCATAATATCCAGACATCTGAGAGGGATTCCTGTCTCAATTGTGCGAAGAGAAATATTTAAGTTAATCCTGCTGCCCTTAAAAATCCAAGGCATATATCTATAGTAATCAGCATAGCCGCAGAAATTAATCCTTGAGAGTCTCTCATCTAATTCTGATGCATAATGGCGCACATCAAAATGATTTGACAAAAGTGCTAAAGCTAAAAATCTATCTCTTCCAGTTGTCTCACAGGACAGCATATATACTAACTGTTCTCTTGAGATACAAGCAGTTCCCTTAGAGGCTTTGTCGTACCTTTCGTTTAACCCAGCCAGCAACTCATCCGTGATCAAATTTGGAATAATATAAGCACCAAAAAGTTTTTGCTGTGAACCTATGATGCCCTCCAAAAAACCTCTCTGATAATCTGTAAGCGGTCCACAATAATAATCGTAATCAGTCTTATAGAGCTGTCCTACAAAGGAAATATCAGAATCATATTTCCTGATAGGCTTGTCATAATCTCTACCTAAAAAAATATGACCATCCGCTGCCAGTGGCTGATGCACAGCATTAATTCCTTTTTTCTGGTAAGCAATTGCCTGTCCCATATCAAAGCAGTAAAGTGTATTGACTTCATTATATAAAGTCTCTTCACTCTTAATATGAATTGGCGAATCATATATCCAGGATTTGTAAGCTATCTCCAGTTCCTGACACACTGTTGAAATCAGCGGCGAATAATTGACACTGAAAACCACATCAAAGCCCTGCGTATCAGCCTTGATATAGCTCTTGAATTTTTCTAAAAATTCATCATCCTTTTCCCAATCGCTAAATTGGTACTCATAGGTATCGTAGGAAAGCTTTAATTCTCTAAAAGCCGCCTCAATTCCTGGATTCATAAAAGATTTCCACTTAAAAAATAAAATGTGCATATCTCCACCTGCGTTTTTCACATAATCACTACTTATTATATAAGATTCTGCGACAATTTCCACAGTTTATAAAAATTTTATAAATTACCCCCTTGCATATTTTTTTTTATGTGATAATATGCAGTTGCATTTTTACGAAACTCGTTAAGTAAAGGAAATCCGTTATGGAAAATATTTCTTCAAAAAACAAGTATCCAGTTGGAAAAATTGGTTTTCTCTGGATGAATATGAAAGGCTATCAGGCGAGATATATCATCGCTTTATTTGGCACCGTTCTCTACAACATCATGCAGCTAATTGTCCCTTATTTTTCAGGGCGAATAATTGATGACTTTTTAACAGGAGCAGAAGCTGCTTATAACAGAGAGCACAATCTAGACACCTTCATCTTTTTGGTTGTGAGCATGGTAGTTCTCACAATTACAAGATGTATCATAGTCTATTTTGTGTGTGCGGCTTTTGAGGCAGGCTCACAAAGTGCCTTGTACAGAATTAGAAACTTCCTGTTCAATAAAATAGAACGACAGGATATGCAGTTCTTTGCCACATATAGGACTGGTGATCTGATGACAAGAGTAACTGGCGACCTTGATGCAATGCGACACATGATTGCCTGGGTTGTAAGAATGATTATTCAGGCATTTGCGCTAGTTGGTTCGACACTTATCTATTTCTTTGTAATGAACTGGAAGCTAGCTCTATGCATGTTAGCCATTGCACCTCTTTTATTCCTAATCGTCGTACTCTTCAAAAATAAGGTCGGTCCCAAGCACGTGGCACTTCGCGAAAAGCTTGCTGCAATGAACACCGATGCTCAGGAGAATATCTCTGGAAACAGAGTTGTCAAAGCCTTTGCAAGAGAAGACTATGAGATAGAAAAATTCGAAAAATGTAACCGTGAATATATGGAGACCAATAAGGAAACTGGTCAGACATGGATTAAATTTTTCCCTGCAATTGAGACATTTGCAAATTTACTTCCATTTATACTGATGTTAGTTGGTGGAATCTTCCTTATAAATGGCGAGCTGACTATGGGTGAGTATGTAGCGTTCTCAGGCCTGACCTGGGCCATTGCTGGACCTATGCGAATGCTAGGCGACATCATGAACGAGTTCCAAAGATTTTCTGCTGCATCTGAAAAGGTTATGGAAATCTATTACTCTACGTCACATGTAGTAGACCCTGAATTCCCTGTAGAGATGAAGGAACGCCTCAAGGGTCGTGTGGTATTTGACCATGTTAGCTTCGAGTATAAGGACGAGGCCGCAACAGGACCTGTGCTTCATGACATAAGCTTTACAGCAGAGCCAGGTGAGACCGTAGCTATCATGGGTGAAACCGGTTGCGGAAAGACATCCCTCATACAGCTAATTCCCAGATTCTACGACCCCATCCGCGGCTCTGTTTCCATTGATGGTGTAGATGTCAGAGATTACAAGCTTAAGGACCTGAGAAGCAGCATCGGACTCGCTACACAGGACGTACTCCTCTACTCAGATACAATTGACGGAAATATCGCATATGGCGACAGTAATATGCAAAAACGCGAGGTAATAAAGTACGCAAAATACTCTCAGGCAGATGATTTTATTGACCATATGCCTGAAGGCTATGACACTATTATCGGTGAACGAGGTGTCGGCCTCTCCGGTGGACAAAAGCAGCGTATTTCCCTTGCCAGAGCACTGGCAGTCAAGCCCTCTGTACTAATACTTGACGACACAACCTCGGCTGTTGATTTGGAAACTGAGAAAAAGATTCAGGATGGTCTTGATAATCTTGATTTTGACTGTACTAAGATCATTATTGCACAGAGAGTATCAACTACCAAGCGCGCTGATAAAATATTAATTCTAAAGGATGGCAGAATAATTGAAGCTGGTTCTCATGATGAATTAGTAGCGCTAGGCGGATATTACGCAGATGTAGTTAAACTCCAGGCAGGAATATAAGGATAGATAAAATGGCTAGAAATACTTATAGAGAAGACGAAAAACTAGAAAAGCCCTTTGACATAAAACACCTCTTAAGGGCATCGGTTTATATCAAAAAATATTTCAAAAACATGATTGGCGCACTGCTCCTTAGCGCACTTGGCGGAGTAGCATCTCTTTTTGCTCCAATCATCATACAAAAAGCATTGGATGAGGCAGTTCCTAATCAGGATATGAAGCAGCTTATTATGTTAGCTGTGGTATTGGCCTGCTGCTACGGATTTAGCGTATTTATGTATACCATGCGTTCTAAAATCATGGTAAACGTAAGTCAGAATATCATCTATGATATCAGACAGGATTTATTTACTCATTTACAAAAATTATCATTTAACTATTATGACAGCAGACCTCATGGCAAGATTCTGATTAGAGTTGTAAACTATGTAAACTCTGTATCGGATATGCTATCCAACGGACTTATAAATATCATTTTGGAATCTATAAACCTGATACTCATAATAGTATTTATGTTTATAGTAGACGTAAAGCTGTCGCTCATCGTTTTAGCTGGAGTACCCTTCCTGGCAGGATTTTTATTCTGGCTCAAAAATAAGCAACGAAAAGCATGGATTGAAAATTCTAACAAGAGTTCCAATCTCAATGCTTATCTACAGGAAAATATTGTAGGTGCTAAGGTCACACAGATTTTTGCAAGAGAAGATGAAAATGCCGAGACCTTTAGAGGTCTTTCTGAGGATTGCAGAAGAGTTTGGAAAAAGGCTGTTACATACGCAAACCTGGTTTGGCCTGGAATTGATACCATTTCAGTAATTGTAAGAGCTGCTATATTTGTGTTTGGAATCATTGTATTTGCCAAGAGTGGAACAACTATTGGTGTAATCGTTGCAGTTTCTTCTTATGCCTCTAGCTTCTGGCAGCCCATTATGAACTTGGGAAATATCTTTAACAATTTCATCAACAACATCTCTTATCTCGAGCGTATCTTTGAGGCAATGGATGAGGATGTAGACGTGGATGATGCCCAAGATGCTACTGTTATGCCCCAAATTAAGGGTAAGGTCACATTTGAAAATGTATGCTTTAGCTATGAGCCTGGTGTAGAGATTCTTCACAACGTATCATTTACAATTAATCCTGGCGAGAGTGTTGCTCTGGTTGGACCTACCGGTGCTGGTAAATCAACTATCGTCAACCTGGTATCACGTTTTTACAATCTCGACAGTGGACAAGTTCTCATTGACGATGTAGATATCAGTAAGGTCACTCTCAAGTCTCTTCACTCCCAGATGGGAATAATGCTTCAGGATAGCTTTATTTTTAGTGGAACTATTGAAGACAATATCAGATATGGAAAATTAGATGCGACTTATACTGAGATTGTTAATGCATCTAAGTTAGTTTGCGCCGATGGATTTATCCATACTCTTAAGGACGGCTATAAGACTGAGGTTAAGGAACGTGGCTCTCTTCTATCTCAAGGACAAAAGCAGCTTATTTCTTTTGCAAGAACTCTTGTAAGTAATCCTGCAATTTTGGTTTTGGATGAGGCTACGAGTTCTATTGATGTACAGACTGAAAAAGCCCTCCAGCAGGGACTTGATGCGATGCTTGAGGGCAGAACGTCTTTTATTATTGCGCATAGATTGTCGACTATTAAAAACTGTGACAAGATTATGTTTGTGGATGAGCACGGAATCCTCGAATGCGGCAGCCACGAGGAGCTCATGAAGCTGCAGGGGCACTATTATAAGCTGTATACAGCGCAGTTGGCGGTGTAGAAATATACGAACGCCACAGTTGCTATACGGGTATCTGTGAAATGAATAATTCTATGTCTTGCCTATCTATCTTTGCAATTGTATATTTATTCTGAGTGATGTCTTTTGATATCACTCTATTTTTTATTTCGATTAGTTTTTTTATTTCGATTTTAGTATCTAGCAGTTTGTCGTTTTGCTCGTCTGTGAGTATCATTATGAGCCCGTTGACTAACATGGCTGTGTATTCGTATTCGAAGGCTTCTGCTAATCTTTCATAGTCTGGCAACACAGATACACGGTCGTATATAGCCTCTACTGCTGCCTCGATATTGGCTAGATATTTGACTGGATTGGTTGTCTTGGATGAGGAATTATCCGCGTCAAGATAATAGTATAATACTTCTTTTACATTGACGCAGTTAGCCATAGTTGAAAATACTATTCCAAGAAAATCAGCATCTTCAAGGATACAGTTTCTGCGGAAGTAATTAGTGCTACCCAAATCTGTCTCGCTTAAATTTTTATCTACATTAAATGCTTTCTCTAAATAATCTCGTCTGAAGATTTTGCTGACTATATATCCCCCTGCTACTATGTGGGCGAGTCTTTTTTCTATAGTCATCTCTCCTGTCATGTCGTCTGCAGTGTGAACTATAGCGGTATCTGTCATCTGATAATAGTATCCAGAATCTGCCATATCTGCGCCTGTGGTTGAATATGCCTTGGCCGCCGCATAGAGCTTTTCATACATGCTTGTCTCTATGACGTCATCGCAGTCCACGAATCCAACGTATTCCCCAGTTGCAATTTGAAGTCCAAGGTTCCTTGCTCCGCCTGCTCCATTATTCTTTTCTGAATCAACAACCCTGACTATATCTGGAAACTGAGTCGCTGCGTCAGTTGCCACCTTAAGTGTATCATCTGTCGACGCATCATTTACTATTATTATCTCAATCTCTCTTAGGGTTTGACTCAATATATTTCCGAGATGCATTCTAAGATTATCTGCACCATTATACACAGGAATAATTATTGACACTTTCGGATTCATTTAGTTTCCTCTTCATCTACGATTTAAATAGTCACTATATTTTTATATACAATAAGCAATAAAATATGTTAGTATTTTGCTATCTATTAATTATATGTCAATCGGAGACAATATGAAAGTATTATATTTAGACTGGCCCTGTTTTGGGCATATAGACGCGTGTTTTACGCTGGAATATGAGATGCACTATGAGGTGGTCAAATTTTTCCACGAGGCTTATCTCGAGAGAAAAAATGACGACTTCATGAGTGCATTTGATGATGTGTGGCGTGCAAATGGTGGAAGCTTCGCATTTTGCTTTTCTTTTAACTATTATCCCCTCATGGCAGAGTGTTGTCACAGAGTTGGGCTCAAATACATCTCCATGATTTATGACAGTCCCTTTGTAAAGCTATATTCCACAACTTTACTTTATCCTACCAACTATGTTTTTTTCTTTGATGGTGAGTTGTATAGAAAATTTAAGAATGATGGAATTGATACAGTATACTACTCTGTGCTACCCGTAAATAGCACAGTAATCGATACCATGTTAAAGAAAAAATATGACAAGTATCGAACCCAGTGTCAGGTGTCCTTTGTTGGTGCTCTATATAATGAGCAGCACAATATTTTCGACAGAATGTATGCTGGACTGGAGGACTACTTTAAGGGCTATTTAGATGGAGTAATCCGTGCACAACTACAGGTGTCAGGCTACAACTTTATCGAGGAGGTCTTAAAGCCTCAGGTTGTGGATGCAATCTTTAATTCGGAACCCTATAAGCCAGAATTTGACGGAGTGGAGACACTTGCCAACACATATGCTGACTATTATATATGCAGAAAGCTCACATCTATTGAGCGAATCGAATTGCTCACTAAAATAGCCGAGAGATTTCCACTAAAGCTATTTACATTAGATGAGAATGCAGTTATACCTAATGCCAAAAATATGGGAATCACAGATTACTATACGGAGATGCCCTACGTATTTCACAATAGCAAGATCAACTTGAACATTTCCCTTAGAAGCATTCGTTCTGGTATACCGCTTCGCTGCATGGACATCATGGGTGCTGGAGGATTCTTGCTCACCAACTATCAAGCTGATTTCTTTGATTTCTTTGAACCTGATGTAGACTTCGTATACTACGAGAGTCCAGAGGATTGTATGGAAAAAATTGACTACTACCTCTCTCACGACGAAGAAAGAGAAGCCATTGCTAGACGCGGTCACGAGACAGTTGCAAGAGAATTTAACTTTAAGAAGGTTTTTGGTGAGATGCTCAAAATAGCAAGAGTATAGTTTCTAAGTATTATTAATCCGCTGATAGACGATTTTATTAAAAATAAGGGCTATTGACCCTAAGAATTTTAGGGATCAATAGCCTTTAATATTTCACCTAATTTATATTTGTACGAAAAATCTGACATCGCACGCGCGTAACCTGCTGCAGCGATAGCCTCTCGTTCGCTGTCGTGACTAAGATAGTATTTTATCTTGTCAATCATATCCTCGGGACTCTCAAACCAGACCAACTCTCTTCCATTTTCAAAAAGCTCTGCAATCTCTGGCTGATAATTGGTAAGGCAAAAGCCGCCCGCGCCTAAGATATCAATTACTCTTAGGGGGATACCTGATTTAATACTTCTTAGCGAAATATTGAGATTAATCTTGCTCTTATTAAATATGAGAGGCATCTCTTTGTAATAATCAGCATAGCCCTTGTAATCAACTGCAAGATTAGTAGGTTTTTCTGGTGCATAGAGGGTGACCGGTAGACCATTATTCAAAACATTCTGGATAAGTCCGCGGCGCTCCTTGACTGTAACTTTTTTTCTAATCCAATCTCTAACTACATTTCTCTTGATATCAAAAAAATCTGGTCCAAAATCAAATAAGGCATGCTCTAAAACCTGGTCGCAGAGTTCATCTGTAAATGCAGCATCTACCAAGTCTATGCCATACAGCAAAAGCTGTGAATTAACCAGACCCTCAACAAATCCCTTAATATAATCCGGAAGTCCTGCAATCTGGTCAAATCGGTTATTTTCATCCTCATAGAGAGTTCCTAAAAAAGTGATATCTGAAGTGTATCTATCTGTGCTTTTTCTATTTTCAATATCCCCTACCGCAGACTCTATTGAAATAGTTGCCCCACTGCCTAAAAGCTGTCCCAGTCGAACTGTATTTACCGCCAGAGGCATGTGATACACATTAGGCGCACCTAAAGAAGCTATCTCCTCTCCCATCACTCTATCAAACACGAAAATGTAATTACTGTCATAAGAAATAGTTTTTGAATAAAGTGTCAGATGAGGGCAATCATAGACCCAGGATACATATCTAACCTTATGCGTCTGACCTGTGATAATAGCTACTTCCCGTTCCTTAGTTACCCGGCTAGCCTGATAAGTAACCCTAGCTACCAACGGCAAATAATTCATAGTAAAAACTATGATATCCGAATCAATAGTAGACATGATTAAATCTGTCAAGCCATTCTCATATTCGCTATCCTCTATGTAGCTAGCGGGTATTTTATCATATTCAATTACTCTATGGTCCATTTCACGAAAGGATGTTACAACATCATCCTTAGACCACTCCCCCCAGGGACAGTATATAATCGTCATAAAAATAATCCCCATATAAACTCTAAATATTTCATCGGAGTTTACGGGGATTATTTTACTATTTCTTGGATTAAGATTATGCGATGCAAAAGGCTAAAGCTTGTTGCACCACAGTCCATGGACATTGCAATATGCATATGCAGCTATTACCAGCTCTCCCTCATCTGGAATAAAAAATGTCTCCGGAGTGTTACCTGGCATTAAATATCGTATGTATTCACCTCGATTAGTCTGTATGCATATCCACTGGATATAATGTCCCGTATCAGTAGGATGCATCTTCTCGCCAACCATAACTCTTACACCCTTTTCCTCAACAACGATAACAGGTTTATGAGCATCTGGATCCCCTGAAGAATCATTTGGTTTTAAGGGCTTCATCCTCTCGTTACAGCAAACGACACTCATCGTACTGTCATGAAGCTTGGTGATAATATTGCCACAACTGTAGCACCTGTAAAATGTAAGTTCATCTGTCATAGTATGACCTCCTTTTCTCTGGCGGATAACATGATTACTCATGTCTAACTAAATCCTAGAGAAAAAATAACATGTTCTTAAGGTCGGTGATTGACTAGAATTTTTCTTTTTTTGGGGAGTAAATTATTTATGAGGTCAAAAAATAGCGTAGTTAGACTTCTTATTGAAAATCTTATTTGATTGATGTATAAAATGGTGCTATATTGAGAATAATGGTGGGCTATTCTTAAAGATTTCACTTGCCGTTTCTTTGCGGTTCGTGCTTAGAACAATCACAGGAGGCTGCCCATGACTAAACAAGAGCTTTTCAATAATTTCGTTAATAATATCGAGACCGAACGCCAAATAAGAGGTTACTCGCAAAGAAAAATGGCTGAGGCTATCGATATGTCTCTATCTACATATAAGAGCATGCTAAGAGGCGACTATGTCAACGTAAGTATGTATAGCATGTATCTGGCATATCAATTAACAGGACGTCTGGCATCTGAGCTGACACGTGAATCAGTTGATGAGCTGGAACTTCT
>JAZRXQ010000161.1:0-9282 GCA_045600305.1 Lachnospiraceae bacterium | reverse complement strand
AGACCAAGCACTCCTTAGAGGAACTGGAATTATCAATTCTAGAAATAGATTGATAAGCATAAGAGATTATGAGAGAGAGACAAAAGCATTTTCTTCAAGAATAGTCTCTTGTAAGGCGGTATCAGGAATTAGAAGGGATGGCTCTATCAAGCCAGGCTATCTTGGGGTAGCAGTTTTAGTAGATGATTTTGAAAAATCAGATGCTACCTTTGTATCTATTAGAGAGAGGCTATTACCTCATCTATTGGAGAGGAGTGAGCTTTCTGTTACAGAGGCTAATATAGATGTAGTAGAGCCGATTTTAGTATCAGTTAATGTACAGGTGTGGGCATCTGCTACAGAGGCTGGTGATACCTTTGAGATTACATCTGAGCTAACCCGGGTATTAGATGATTTTTTAAGTCCTACAAAAAACAGAAGTCTAACAGTAGGTTCAGGACTAGAAAAGTCCAGAATAGAGCTAAGGCTTCATATGGAAAAGTCTAAAGCATGGATTAAGAGAGTTTTAGCAACTGCAGTTTATGCTGATGAGGACGGAGTACACGAGTGTGATTTAGAGAGTCTACCTGATAATCCTTATTTTTTAATCAGGGGCGGAGAACACACTATTAGATTTGTCTAGTGTTAATGATATGGAAGAGTAGATTTTATGTTAAATCCCAGAGTTAAGAAAATAGATTCATATGAAGAGATGATGACAGAGTCCTTGTCCAAGATACCTATTTACACAGAGGATTGGACGGATTTCAATCCGTCAGACCCTGGTATTACGATACTTGAGTATCTCAATGGATTTTTGGCTCTGCAAAATGAATCAGTTGCACAGGTGCCTGAGCTTGCCAACGAAAAGCTTTTAGAGCTACTTGGTTACAAGCGAAGACCTGCTGGTATTGCGAGAGTTTTGATTGAGACAAAGGGTGTAGAAAAGGATTTTGATATTCCTGCGGACTGCCGTTTTATGGTGGGGGATATCTCCTTTGAGACAACTAAAAAAAGACATATGAATGTCTTTAAGCCGATTGGTTGCTATACAGAGAGAAAGAGTGGCATCAAGGACAAGAGTGACGTCCTTCGCTCAGATGTCAATTTCTCCATCAAGCCCTTTGGTCATAAGCCAGAGAATAATACTAGCTTTTACATCCTATTTGATTCGCCTCTTGCCAAGGATAATAAGGGACTAATCTATATTACCATTCCTAAAAATCATGGTAGAAATGAAATAGTAGATGTAGGCAAGGATGCTCCTATTAGAGATATCAAGTATGAATATTTGTCGCACGGAGAGTATAGACCACTTTGGGTTGAGGATGAGACACTTGGCTTTATCAGAAGTGGTGAGTTTAGATTTTCAGTTGATGATGACTGGGATGCGACAGAGCTTTTAGGGAAAAAAGGCTATGCCATAAGAGTTACATTAAAGAGCGCGGATATAGATATAGCACCTGAGATAAGCGCAATATCAGGAAGCCTTTTTGAGGCTTTTCAAAAAAAGACAGAGGTAATTACCTATACCTTTACAGACCCTTCAGATATAGAGCTTATATCAGCTGTCTTAGATGTGTCCCACATTAGAGTATATGCTAGGGAAAAGAAAAATGGTCCCTATTACAGATATGAGATAAATTCTAATCCTTTTGGAATAGGTGAAAATGGTAGATTTTATCGGAGTGAGACCATAGCACCAGGTAAGGTTAGAGTATCATTTTCAAAAGAGGACTTTGGATTCGCACCTATTGCTGGTAAAGATGCTGTCAAGGTAGTTATATATTCAGAGAAGATGTCGAGAGTGTACAGACTCAGCGATGTATTTGGATATGATAATCAGGTTATCAAGTTGCCAACAGAGCATATTGTGAGAGATACTTTTACAGTAGTAGCTGAGATGACGGATGAAAATGGAGTGACTACGTATTCTTTCTTAAAGCCTGATAACAAAAAAGCGGGAGGATTACAGTACAGCCTCGACGATGATGAGGGTGTAATCACTATTATAGATGCTGGAGATTATATTGGTGCGAGACTGTTTTTAGGCTCACTTGCAGTGTCTAAGGGCGAGATGGGAAATCTTCGTATCGGAAACCATTTCGAGATAGTCGGTGGTACAGGTGATGCCAAGGTTGATTTCACTAATCCCTGCGAAGGTAGAGGTGGTCGTTATAAGGAATCCATCGATGAGATGAGACATCGCATGGTAATGGATATATATAAGCCCTATTCAGCAGTTGTTGAGAGTGATTATGAAGAGATAGTTAAGACTGCCCCTGGTTTGGTTATAAAAAAAGTAAAAGCATATAATGGCACCAGTAGCAATGATATATATATTGCAGTATTGCCGGGCAGTATGGTTTCAAGACCGAAGCTCTCAAAGGGATATCGCAAGAGATTAGAGAATCTAATTGATAAGCGAAGACTTCTGGGGCAGAGAGTGACGATTGTAGATCCCAGATTTGTTGCAGTTAATGTCAGGGCTACAATCTATGTTAAGCCTCATAGATCAGGAGTGACAGAAGAGGTTGAGAACATAATTAGAGGTGTTGTAGACTATGTGAGCAATACCGAGGCAACCTTTGGAGATGTACTCTCATTTGACGAGCTTTTCTTTAGAATAGAAGCTTTAGAGGGTGTAGTCTATGTAAAGGATTTGTCGATTACATCCGTTAACCCTTTACTTGCAGTATCGGATGGACCGGATATCATACCTGAAAAGGATGTACTCTTAGTGCCTGGTGAGATTAGTATCAGGACAGTAAATGTCAAGGAATAGTATTATGGCAGGAATTACTTTTAGTATTACTGAAAACAGAATAAAAAAGTCCCATCTTTCAGGCTTTTGTTTTGAAGGTAAGGCACTTTTATCAACAGGTGGAGCTGATAGTGATCATATTGTGTCTATGTACACAATTGATTCTGGCGTAGCTGATTGTAAATGGGGACGTCTTACCTATGATATAGAAAAGGACGAGGATGGTTCTTGTGTTTTTTTAGCATGTGCTTCTAATGACAGGGCTTATGAGGAGATTTTTGTCAAAGAGGGTGCCTGGGATGAGAAGCTTCTTGTAATCGAGAGGATGCCGCATGTTAAAGCAGCAGATTTAACAGATTTTCTTTTATATGAATTAGAGGGAAGATATCTGTGGCTGATAGTTGCCTACTATGGAGAGAAGGCTAAGATTTCCTCAATAAAAATCATGGCTCCTGGTGATAATTTTATGGAGACTTTTCCTGAGGTATATAGAGAACGAAACAGCTTTTTCCATAGATTTATTTCCATCTTTTCAACCTGTAATACAACCTTACAGGAGTATATAGATGGCAGCATAACCAATCTCGATGTAGAAGTTGCACCACATGATTTACTGCTTTTATATGCTTCGTGGCTTGGAATCGATTTGAAGGGCGACTTTTTATCAGATGAGACCTTAAGAATATTTATGAAGGAAGCAGGAGAGCTTCTTAAGAAAAAGGGTACTGTTGATTGTGTGACCAGGATATCAGAGATTATTACAGGACAGCATCCACAGGTTGTCGAACGTGCACTTCTTTCGCATAAGAGCAGAAAAGCAAACGGAAATTATGACAAGCTTTATGGGGCAACAGACTTTGATGTCACAATAGTTTTTTCAAATGAGATTGACGAAGAACGTCGCAATGTATTAAAATATATTCTTGAGCAGTTTGTACCTGCGAGAATAAGTATTAGAATTGTAGCACTTGAGACTAGTGGCGTGCTCGACTCATATATTTATCTTGATGAGAATGCATATACCTTTGAGAATAGAACAGGTACAATGGATTCTATGATTACCGCTGACGGTAGCGTTATTTTAGAGTAAACGGGAGGTTTATCATGAACATAGTAAACACAGACAATGGAGATAATATAAGATTATTGGTAGAGGGTAGAGTTGATACAACAACGGCTCCTACATTGCAGGAGGCTATCCTTAGTGCTTTTCAGAAGAACAACAATATTGTTATAGATTTCCTCAATGTTGCATATGTTTCTTCTGCTGGACTTCGTGCTCTTTTAATTGGACAAAAGACTGCACAGTCTAAGGGTGGCTCAATGGTTATTACCAATGTTTCAGATTCTGTTATGGAAGTATTTACAGTTACAGGATTTAAGGGTATTCTCACTATCAAATAATGTCAGTTTTTTGGAGCAGATATGGCAAGTAGATTTCAAGAGAATCTTAGAAATAAACCATTTGCAGATTATAGCGAATATATGGACTATATATTCGCTACTGTTAATTTAAAACTAAGAGACTATATCGCTGGTCTGATGGAAAAATATGATCAGGGTGGTGGTAATTACAAAAACATAATGTATCCCGATATTGAGATAGCATATGAGACCGCATCTAAGAATATAGATAGATTTAATAACTTATCTGACTCTGATTCAGATTTGATGGCTGGTGAAAAAGAGGTAGAAGAGGAGGATCTTCTCGAGGGAGTTGATGATGATCTCGCGAATCTCTTGGATGCTTTCTCGGGTGCAGGGGATTTCTTTGGTAGCGGCGAAGACGATAAGGACAAAGATGATGAAGGAGATAAAGCCTCTGACTCTTCTAAAAATGCCAAAGAGATGACCATAGAGGATATGTTTTCCTTTATTGATGAGAGGATAGCTATCACAGATACTTCGGATGGTTCGTACAAGTTTTATAAGCTTGTTAAGAAGCTGGAGTTTGGTCATTTTGCGCAGTTTGCTTTGGCAGCGGCGATGCTTTCATCTACACAGACTAGCTATGGTTCAGTATTCCAGATTGTAAATGAGAATGGCTCATTTACATCGCCTACTATTGAATCGGCTGCGCATATGTATTTCGGCAAGGATTATTCTATTACCAAGGGATACTCTGAGATGTCAGTGTGCTTGGAGAAGTTACTTCCTATTATGGATTTAAGAGTTAATCCAGGGATGCCTTTTTCGACAGTTTTGGCACCGGATAAGAGACTCATTGATTTCTTGTTTGGTAATAATCCTCTTAAAATAGATGATAACTATGCTAGATTTATTAAATTATTGACTAGCGTTAATGGCAAACCACTTGATCCTATCATGGCTAACAAGACTCCTCTTGAGGCTATGACTATTTCTTATGATCAGGGAGTTCGTATTTTCTCTTGGTTTGGTGATGAGGGTAGTGGTAGAAAATTCTTTATCAAGCATTTCTGCCATGACCATGATATGCATGCCATTACGATTAATTGCAAGAAGCTATTTGTATATGATTTTAGTTTTGTAGAGAAGGCTCTTTGGGCAGCGTCAAGAGAGTGTATTTTTACTGATGCCTGTATTGCTCTCGAGCAGATAGAGTTCAGAGAGGAAGAGAAAGAAAAATATATTGGATATATGGATTTGGCGGTTTCCAAACTGCGTCAGTACGATATCCTGATTTTCTTTATATCAAAAGAGAAGCTTCCTTTGAAGCAGGTTACTACAGATGATTTTACAGAGCTTGAATTAGGAACTCCTACTAACGAGGAGAGAAATAAATGTTGGGAGTATTTTGCCAAGGATTATGCTTTAGCGGAGGATGTAGATTTATTTGAGATGTCTACGAAGTTCCTCTTTACTCCTGGTAAGATTTCTGGTGCGCTCTATCAGGCTAGGAGCTATGCGACCATGGACCACGAGGCTAACATTACTCGTGCCAAGCTCTTTAAGGGCTGTAATAATCAGATGTCTTCTGAACTTAGCCAAAAGGCAACTCGTGTTGAAGCCAAGTTTGGATTTGATGATATCGTAATGAACAAGGACCAGAGAGAGACTATTGGTCACGCGATTGAACAGATGATGTTCAAAAAGCAGGTTTACGACGATTGGGATTATACTAAAAACTATCCTTATGGTAGAGGACTTACGGTTCTACTTTTCGGTGCACCCGGTACTGGTAAGTCCATGATGGCTCAGGTTCTTGCTCATGAGCTTAATCTAGAGCTTTACCGTGTAGATATCTCTAAGGTTGTTGACAAATACGTCGGTGAGACAGAGAAGTCACTATCTATGATTTTCCGTGAGGCGAAGAAGTGTAATGTCGTATTATTCTTCGACGAGTGTGATACTATCTTTGCTAAGCGTAGTGATGATGGTGGTTCTAACCAGGCGTCTGCTAACAACAAGACAGCCCTCCTTCTTCAGGAGATGGAGGCTTATGACGGTGTTTGTGTACTAGCTACTAACTACAAGCACAACATCGACCCTGCGTTCTTTAGACGTATGAAGTACATCGTTGAGTTCCAGTTCCCTAATGCGGATACCAGAGAGATGCTTTGGAGGACTACCGTTCCTAAGACCACACCTCTTGATGAGGACGTTGATTTTAGATTTATCGCTGAGAAGTTTGAGTTTGCCGGTGGTAATATCAAAAACTGTATTCTCAATGCGGCTTTCCTTGCTGCCGCTGATGAGACGGCTAATGGCAAGGTTTGCATGAGACACTATCTCAATGCGATTAAGTTTGAGTTTGTCAAGACTGGTGCCGTATTTACCAAGGCCGACTTTGAACCCTACGCATATATGGTAGGTTTGGCAGACGAAGATGATTATGATTTTTAGAGTATAAGAGACGCTCTTCATTTAGGTGGAGGGCGTCTTTTTTACATAGATATTGAAATAAATTTCACCCCAACTTTTTTCAGCATCTTTTTCAGCATCTTTTTCAGTTGCTTAATCTGCGTGGATATAGTATAATCGCGAGTGTTTTTGGAAACTGTATTAGAGGGTACAGTATAGTATTAAATTGTGGCAGCACGTACACGGTGTGATATGTGCCAATTGTTAGGAGTGTGTTATGAATATAGCAGTTGCCCAGTCAGGTGGACCTACCTGTGCCATCAATGCCTCACTTGTAGGTGTTTTTGAGCAGGCGCTAAAGGTTCCCGAAATTGATGCAATTTTTGGTTCGATTAATGGAATAGAGGGAATTATAGGAGATAATCTCATTGACCTCAAAAACTATATTACCGGCAATGATGATATGGAGTTACTTAAGCAGACTCCCTCAACAGCCCTTGGCTCATGTAGATACAAGCTACCAGATGTAGACAAGGATGAAGAAGCCTATGAAAAAATAATGGCTACCTTCAAGAAGCATGATATACAGGCTTTCTTCTATATAGGTGGTAACGATTCAATGGATACAGTTGATAAGCTGAGTCGTTATGCCAAGACCAAGAAGATTGATATAAGAATAATCGGAGTTCCTAAAACCATAGATAATGACCTCTGTGTAACAGACCACACCCCTGGATTTGGTTCAGCTGCCAAATATGTAGCTACTACTGTTCAGGAAATAATGTGTGATAGTAGAGTGTACTCTATACAGTCAGTTACTATTATAGAGATTATGGGTAGACACGCAGGCTGGCTTACAGCTTCAACCTGTGCCCTTAGAGCCAATGGCGAGATAGCGCCTCACCTCATATATCTTCCAGAAGGGGATTTCAATCCAGATAGATTTATATCAGATGTAAAAAAAGAAATGGCCAAGCACAAGGCTGTAATTGTAGCTGTATCAGAGGGCATTCAGCTAGGGGATGACGAGAATGCTCTTGTAGATAATTTTGGACACAAGTATCTATCAGGAATAGGCAAGCAATTAGAGAATCTTGTAAAGGAAAAAATCGGCTGCAAGGTTCGCTCAATAGAGCTCAATGTTATGCAGCGTTGCTCATCACATATTTGTTCCAAGACGGATATTGATGAATCTGCCTGGATAGGAAGAGAAGCAGTTAAGACTGCTCTTGCTGGAGATACAGGCAAGATGATGGCATATAAGAGACTATCTGATGTACCTTATGTGGTGGACGTAGTAGCTGTTCCTGTGTCAGAAACCGCTAACAAGGAAAAAGCTTTTCCTAAGGAGTGGATTACTCCTGAAGGAAACAGCGTTACAGACGATGCTGTTAGATACTTCCTTCCGCTCATACAGGGTGAGATGGACATCAAGAAGAAAAACGGACTTCCTGATATATTTAAAATACACGAAGAATTACTTAGATAAGGAGAAAAAAAGATGTACGTTACATGTTTAGATTTAGAGGGTGTTTTAGTACCTGAGATTTGGATTGCATTTGCTGAGGAGAGTGGCATCCCTGAGCTTAAAAAGACTACAAGAGATGAGCCTGATTATGACAAGCTTATGAAGTATAGAATAGGTATACTTAAGGAGCATGGTCTTGGACTCAAGGAGATTCAGGAGACAATCTCAAAAATTGATCCCCTTCCTGGAGCTAAGGAGTTTTTAGACGAGCTTAGAAGCTTTACAGAAGTAGTTATTATTTCAGATACCTTTACACAGTTTGGAAAGCCTCTTATGAAAAAGCTCGGTATGCCCACACTTTTCTGTAACGAGCTTGTAGTAGCCGAAAATGGTGAGATTACTGACTTTAGAATGAGATGTGAAAAGAGTAAGCTCACTACAGTACGTGCTCTTCAGTCATGTGGCTTTGAAACAATTGCTAGTGGAGATAGCTTCAACGACCTTGCCATGATTGAGGCATCTAAAGCAGGATTCTTATTCCGTTCAACAGAGCAGATTAAAAAGGATTATCCTCAGTATCCTGCATTCGAGGAGTACGACGACCTTTTGGCTGCGATTAAGGCTGCGCACAAGTAAGCAAATCTATAATTAACATATCAAAAGATTAAGAAGACGCTTTTACACTTTTGTGTGAGGCGTCTTTTTTAGGCTATAATTTCGCGTTTACAAATGGGCCGTTTCGTGGTAAATTATAAGGGACTATGATTTTAATGGGAAAGTATTAATTTTTGTGAGATAGAGAGGAGGGACGATAGATGGAAGAGTTTAAGAATGAGGATGAAATACTAGAAGAAACCGAAGAATTTATTCCCGAACGTCCTGACTATGAGGCCGAGCTATTAGAGATCATTAGAAGTGATAGCAAGCCCTCAGAGATTAGAGATAGACTAGATGATTACCATGAAAATGATATTGCATCACTCCTTGAACACCTAGACAAGGATGAGAGACGTAGACTTTTCATGGTTCTAGGAACAGAGCGTATATCGGAAATCCTTACTTATGTTGATGAGGACAGAATCAAGCAGTATATACTTGAAATCGGTTCTGACAAGGTGGCTGACATCTTAGCATCAATGGATGCGGATGAGGTTATCGACATCTTAGATGAGTTGGATGAAGAACTCAAAGCGGAAATCGTCTCAAGGCTTAATATAGATATCAAAAAAGACATCGAGTTGATTTCAAGCTACGAGGACAATCAGGTCGGTAGTCACATGTCTACCAA
>JAZRXQ010000160.1:0-3712 GCA_045600305.1 Lachnospiraceae bacterium | reverse complement strand
CAAAAGTAAACTAATAATCATAATTGTGATAGCGTTTTTATTCTTTTTTGTGGTCGCTCCTGCAATAGCAGCTCCCATAATATATAATGCTATATTCAATAAAGGTCACATTACTTCGGAACAGTTTTTGACATATTATGTAGAAGATTTTGAAGGTCTAAATGCAACTAGATATGAATTCAAAAATGACAAAGACCAGGCCTTGGTCGGCTACATGTATACTAGTGATAAAACTAATGAGGACGACATTATAGGAACTGTAGTTTTAGCGCATGGTTTTGGCGGTGGTGGACACCATAATTACCTCGATATAATCAACTACTTTGCTGAAAACGGATTTCAGGTATTTGGATATGATGCAACTGGTAACGACGAGAGTGAGGGTGATGGAGTAATCGGTCTACCTCATGGAGTAAGTGACTGCAATCAGGCAATTAACTTCGTGGAAAACAGTGGATATTTTGATCATATAGATAATATATTTCTCTGGGGACATAGCTGGGGTGGATATTCAGTATCGGGAGTGCTAAAGTATCACCCTGAGGTAAAAGCTGTTTGCGCAGTTGCAGGAATCAATGATACAGCGGAGGAAATGCGTCATACTGGAACACACTATGCTGGACCAGTAGCAAATCTTGGATATCCATTCCTCTTGGCTGTACAGGGAACATATAACGGAGAGTATACAAGTATTACTTCAATAGATGGATTTAAGGCCTCTGATTGTCCAGTAATGATTATTCAGAGCATGGATGATACAACAGTACCACCCTACAATAGTTATGAAGCATACTATAACGAATTTGGCGATGATGACAGATTTACATTTATTAAGTATGAGGACAGAGGCCACAACAACGTAACAGATTCTCCTGAGGGATTGGAATATATAAATGAATTTAATGAAAAATATTTAGAGGACCTTGAAAGAGAATACAAAAAAGATGCAGACGATATCTCCAAGGAAGAATTAGAAGCATTTAGAAATAGCTATATGACAGAGCATTTCGACAGGTCGAGATACGCAGATATTCTCGATTATGATTTGTTTGAGGATATAGTAGAATTTTACAAGAATGCAGCATAGATACAGATAACTACGGAGACCTATTATGGATTTAATGATTGTAACTAATTCCAGATTCTTAAAATATGCGGTGGTGATGCTCAATTCACTTTTCTGCAATAATCCAGGAGAGATAAGGGTATTTATGCCCTACGAAGACCTCACAGAGGAAGAGGTAAAAAACTTAAAAATGTTCGTTGAAGAATTCCCTGGCAAGAGCTTTTTCCCTCTGTATGTGGGGACAGATTTCAAGAACATGGTGCAGTCAAGAAGCGGAATTATGGTGGAGACCTACTACCGTATTATAGGTTGGGGAATGTTGCCTGAGGATTGTCATAGATGCTTGTATCTTGATGTAGATATGATTGTAAAAGGACCTTTGGATGGTCTTTTTAACATAGACATGCAGGGAAAAATCTTTGCAGTGTGTGAGGATATTTTTGGAAAAATCAACTGCTTCCACGAGGCCAATAAGAAAAGACTTGGGTTGGGCGAGAAAGATAGTTATTTCAACGCAGGAATGATTCTTGCTGACATTGATAAACTCAGAGAAGGCGATGAGGTCAAAAAAATTCTAGACAATGTGTATCGTGATTATGAGCGATATGAGTATAACGATCAGGATGTCTTAAATGAAATGTATCATGACAGACTTTTGTACGTTGGCTGGGATCAGTTTAACATGCCTCCTGCTTGGTACTATATGGACAACGCCAAGGCTCAGGCTGGTGAACTTTATTTTGCAAATTACGATGATATACGTCGCGATGGAGCAGATGCGGAGAGCTTTTCAAAAAAATATACCAACATAACTGCGCAGCTTGCTAGGTCATGTATCATTATGCATTATCTCGCAGATACTAAGCCTTGGGACATGAGACGCAAGCCTGGAAATGTATATGATATTTTCGATAAATACTACTTTCCTGAAGAGGAGAGAGCACTAGATTTATACAGGGATATTGTTGGTGAATGTGAGTGGCGTTCATCTGCACCAGTTCTGATTATTTATGGTGTGACCTACTGCTATAACATATTAAATGATATTTTACATGGCTTAGAAAAAGCTCTAAATCGTGCTGGAATAAAAACCATAGCCTACAACGAGCAGGAAGGTGATGTCGCAGGCCTTTTAGAATATGATGGCAAGACATTCTCTGCGATAATCGGAATCCAGACGTATCTTTTTGGAGTGTATTTGGAGGATAGAGGTCAGTTCTTGATTGACAGATTAAATGGTCCTAAATACAACATCATAACGGACCATCCGATTTGGCTTAGAAATATTATTACCAAATCAAATCCAAATGTGTGGTTTTTAACTCATGATGAAAACTACGTGCGTTTTATAAATAATTATTATGGAAGAGGGCTTAGTTTTGTATGGCCTCCGGCAGCTCATGACATCAGTGAGGCTTCTGATATTGTGGCTAAGAATATTGGTGATAGAAAATATGATATTAGCTTTATAGGAACATATGGTGATTATCGCTCTAAGCTTGCGTTTCTCGATGAGATAGAGGCAGGGCAGAAAACTCTTGCAAAGCAGTTCTATGACAGGATGGTTGCTGAGCCTAATCTCACAGCAGAGGATGCTCTTATGGCTGTGTTATCTGATAATGGATATACGACAAATCCAGATGAAGAGGACTGCATACCAGATGCACAGTTTTTGGATATGCTGGATGCGTGCAAGCCAATGATTCAGGCAGCGATGTATTATTATAGGGAAAAGACCATAGAGTCGCTTTTAGAGGCGGGACTTACTGTTAATATTTGGGGTGAGACCTGGAATGAATACAGGGATAAATATTTGGCTGAGCCTTTTAGAGATAATCTCATAATTCATTCTGATGTGACACCTGATGAGGGCTATGAGATTATGTGTGATTCAAAAATCTCTCTTAATATTATGGCTTGGCATAAGGGGGGATTTACGGAGCGTGTGGCTAGTTCTATGCAGGCAGGCTGCGTAGTTGTTACGGATAAGACTTCTTATGAAGGATTGAAGACTAATGAGAATCTTATTATGTTTGACCTGGCGGATGAACTTGATGTGCTGCCTGAGGTTGTGAAAAAACTCTTAGCAGATGAAAGGAAGCTGACGAGGATTAGTCTTAATGCAATTGATTTTGTGGCTGAGAATCATACGTGGGATGTGAGAGTGCGAGAACTGTTTCAGTAGGGTGTGTGAAATATGTAGTGTCAAAATGAATACACTGACGCTACCACATGATGCACTTTGGGGCGCACTGGATTTCAAACAGCTTTCACGCTGTGCAACCATCGGACACGCGCATTTATATTACGTAGCATCTAGTTAATGTGCCGCTCAGGTGCGCATCCATGCGCAACTTCGCTCAATTTGCCATCCATGGCAAATTGTCACCAAAGCGCGTGCCTCGGTTCACGACGCGTGAAAAACTCATCCAGCGCATCCCCATAGCTGCCATCATCGTGGTAGCTGTCTGTGTAGCACTATTAACTATTAAACCTGCACACATTCAACTACACATTTACAGTTGCCAGGAGCATTACATAGACAGCTATTTGTGTGTGACAGCGGATGTATGCGAATCGAGCGACTTTTGCAGTCCGCGGGGCTAGTAGTCGAAAAAACGAGCGGCAAAACCGCCATGGACGGCG
>JAZRXQ010000159.1:0-6750 GCA_045600305.1 Lachnospiraceae bacterium | reverse complement strand
ATCATGACGTTGCGACAAATGGTATCGCATATGTTAGCGTGCAATACCCACTTAATGTGCTCACTGAGGATGAGCTTTTGTACTTTGGACTGATGAAAAAAGTATTAGGTGATATGAATACCAGGTCATATACCTACGCAGAGCTTACCAACGAAATAGATTTAAGCCTTGGTGGTTTTTCAACACCGGTAGATCATTATATAAATGCCAAGGACAATATCAAGGTTGATTATAGATTTATGATTAACTTCAAGGCACTGGTTGGTAATGTTAAGCGAGGCGTAGAACTGTCTGAGGAAGTTATAAACTCTACAAAGTTTGACGATACCAAGAGACTAAAAGAGCTGATACAAGAGATTATTTCCAAGATGCAGATGGGCTTTACTACGTCAGGGCATACTTCCGCGGTGCTTAGATCAAGTTCATATTTTAGCTCTGCGTCCCGTTTTAAGGACTTGGTTGCTGGTTATGAGATGTATAATTTCCTTAAAAATCTCATGGCAGATTATGACAATCAGGTAGCATCTGTAATCGAAAAGATTAAGGATGTCGCTGGAAAGGTATTCTCTCAGATACCAGTTGTATCACTCACAGTAGATAAAAAGAGTGCTGATGAGGTATTAGCGCAGATAGATGAGCTAGTAGAAGTTGTTTTTGATAACTACAAGGCTTATAACGTAGCGGGAGACAATCTCACATTTACATTGGAACAAAAAAATGAGGGTCTAAAAAATGCTGCACAGATACAGTATGTGGCTCGCTCTGGCAATTTCAAGAAACATGGATATGAATACCACGGCTCAATGTCAGTCCTCAAGGTGATTATGAATTATGAGTATCTCTGGCAGAATATAAGAGTATTAGGTGGAGCTTATGGCTGCATGAGTGGATTTAATAGAAGTGGCAATACCTACTTTGTGAGTTACAGAGATCCCAAGCTATCAGAGACCAATGATGTATTTGAGGGAATTGCTGATTATCTAGAGCATTTCGATTGTGATGACAGAGACATGACCAAGTATCTCATCGGAGCGATGGGTAGCGTAGATTCACCGCTTACTCCTTCACAGGCAGGGGATAGAGATATGAGTGCCTACATGTCGGGACTTACTTATGAGATGCTTCAAGAGACCAGAGATGAGATGCTCTCAGTCAGCCAGCAGGATATCAGAAACCTGGCTCAAATTGTACGTGCCGTTATGAGTGAGGGGAATATCTGCGTTATTGGTAATGAGGAGAAAATTGAAGCTTCAAGTCAGCTGTTCAAGGAAATCAGGGATTTGTTATAAATACAATAACAGCTGCCAAGATGCAATAGACAGTCCCTGCCAGTAAAACGAGTTTTGCGACGAGGGCCGAGTCATAGATTATCGGAGAAATAATTATTAACAATACGAGCGTGCCCGAAGTCGACAACCTGTCTGAGTTTTACGCAGGGATGGTTATTGTATCAGGCAGCGTACGTGTTGGGAATATCGTTTAGGAGATCAATATGAATATAGATACAACTAAATCAGGTTTTGTGACGATTATAGGGCGTCCCAATGTCGGAAAATCAACGCTTATGAACCGTCTGATTGGTCAAAAAATTGCAATCACGTCCAACAAGCCGCAGACTACCAGAAATAGAATACAGACTGTATATACAGACGAAGAGAGAGGTCAGATAGTATTTCTTGACACTCCCGGTATACATAAGGCAAAAAATAAGCTTGGCGAATACATGGTCAACGTGGCAGAGGGAACACTTAGAGATGTAGATGTGATACTCTGGTTAGTAGAGCCTACTGATTTTATTGGAGCAGGAGAGCAGCATATCGCAAAGGTTCTTGAAAAGGTTGATAAGCCAGTTATTCTAGCAATCAATAAAATAGATATGATTAATGAAAAGCCCAAGCTATTAGGCTTTATAGATGCTTATAGCAAGGTATATGATTTTAATGACATTATTCCTATTTCAGCCAGAGGTGGAGATGGCTGCAAGGATTTGGTAGATACTATTTTTAAATATCTTCCCTTCGGTCCTATGTTCTATGATGAGGATACAGTTACAGACCAGCCGATGAGACAGATTGCAGCTGAGATTGTTAGAGAAAAGGCACTCCATGCGCTTAATGACGAGATACCTCATGGTATAGCAGTAACTATTGAGAGAATGAAGGAAGAGCCTAATATCTGTGAAATTGATGCAACCATAATCTGTGAAAGGGATTCTCATAAGGGAATCATCATAGGCAAGGGTGGTTCTATGCTCAAAAAAATAGGAACTAATGCCAGATATGAATTAGAGCGTATGCTTGAGCAAAAGGTTAATCTCAAGCTTTGGGTAAAGGTCAAGAAAGACTGGCGTGATAGTGATGTTCTTCTCAAAAACTTTGGCTATAGAGAAGATGAATAATATGTTTGAAAAATTTACGCATTGACGATACTAAAGACATATGAAAGAAATAGTAGAATTAAATGGAATAGTATTATCTGCAGCACCCTTTGAGGACTACGACAAGAGGTTAGTGGTGCTTACTGGGGAGAGGGGACGCATAACAGTCTTTGCAAGAGGTGTTAGACGTCCAAACTCCCAGTTTGGAGCAGCTGCTAATCCCTTTTGTATGGGTAAGTGGGAGCTCTTTGAGGGTAAAAGTGCATATAATCTTACCAAGGTCAATGTGAAAAATTATTTTAGAGAACTGGCTATGGATGTAGATAGCTGCTATTATGGTTTTTATTTTCTTGAATTTTGTGATTTCATGGCAGTTGAGAATGTTGAAGCAAAGGAAATGGTGAATCTTTTATATTTGTCGTTGACAAAGTTAGCTGATGACAGGATTCCTAATGATTTGATTCGGAGAGTTTTCGAGCTCAAGATGCTAGAGCTTAGTGGAGAGTACCCTACTGCAGGTCTGATAAGAGTCGATAGACCACATACAGATGAGCTGACCATTTACACCGTGGAGTTTGTTATGTCTAACCCCGTCACAAAGATATTTTCATTTTCTCTTGAAGAAGAAGCAATCAAGAAGCTGGGTAGACTTTCTGATTATTACGTAGAGAAATTTGTGGGGCATAGATTCAAAAGCCTTGACATACTTAACAACATAACAGGTAAAATTGGCTAAAAAATAGGCAGTTTTTTACTTGATTATAAGAGTTGGTAAAGTTATAATTTTCTACTGTGTAACTAGATTTTAAATTGTGAGGCAATGATATGAAAAAGAAAATAGTTGTTTTTGTACTTGCAGCTCTTGCAGTTGCTGTATTTACAGGTTGTGGGCAAGTAAATATTGCTGATTACGAATCAGATGCAGCAATTATAAAGGGAGATACGATAACAGGTGTTAATGTATCAGGCTTTGAGAAACAGTACTATGATGAAACTGAGCTTGGAGATTATATTGACAAGGCAATAGATGAATTTTGTGTAGCTAATGGAGAGGAAGCTGTCAAGCTTGATGAGATTGAGGTCGCTGAGGGAAAGGCCAAGGCAAAGCTCACTTATGCCGATGCAGCCTGCTATGCAGGATTCAATAATGTCGAATTCTTTATGGGGAGTGTTTTAGATGCGAGAACAGCGGGCTATGAATTGCCGACGGTTCTTACCAAGACAGACTATGCAACAGATGAGCTTAATGAGACTAGTGACAAGGCTGTTGTAGTGGGACAATCCCTCGAGATACAGGTGGATGGTACTATTACATACACTTCTTCAAATGTAACAGTTTTAGACAAGAATCACGCAACCGTTGAGTACAATCTCTTAGATACAGAGGCTGAATGCGGTTATATCATTTATAAATAAGGAGAACATTATGGAAAAATCAATGGACAAAATCGTAAACCTCGCCAAGAACAGAGGATTTGTATATCCCGGTTCAGAGATCTACGGTGGTCTCGCTAATACATGGGATTACGGTAATTTAGGCGTTGAGCTCAAGAACAATGTTAAGAGAGCTTGGTGGCAAAAGTTCGTTCAGGAGAACCCTTACAACGTAGGTGTTGACTGTGCAATCCTTATGAACCCTCAGACATGGGTGGCTTCAGGACATCTTGGCGGCTTCTCAGATCCCCTTATGGATTGTAAGGAGTGTAATGAGAGATTTAGAGCCGACAAGATTATTGAGGATTTTGCTGAGGAGAAGGGCATCACTCTTGAGTCATCTGTAGATGGATGGACACAGGAGCAGATGGTTAAGTTCATCGATGACAATAATGTATGCTGTCCTTCATGTGGCAAGCATAATTTTACAGATATCAGACAGTTTAACCTCATGTTCAAGACCTTCCAGGGCGTTACTGAGGATGCTAAAAACACTGTATACTTGAGACCTGAGACAGCACAGGGTATCTTTGTTAACTTCAAGAACGTACAGCGTACATCTCGTAAGAAGATTCCTTTTGGTATATGTCAGATTGGTAAGTCCTTCAGAAATGAGATTACACCTGGTAACTTTACCTTCCGTACCAGAGAGTTTGAGCAGATGGAGCTTGAATTCTTCTGTGAGCCTGGTACAGACCTCGAGTGGTTTGCATATTGGAGAAACTTCTGCAAGGAGTGGTTACTTTCTCTTGGAATGAAGGAGGAGGAGCTTCGTCTCCGTGACCACGACCCTGAGGAGCTTGCATTCTACTCTAAGGCTACAACAGACTTTGAGTTCCTCTTCCCCTTCGGATGGGGCGAGCTTTGGGGAGTGGCTGATAGAACAGATTACGACCTTACACAGCACATTAATACTTCAGGCGAGGACCTTAGCTATTTTGATGCATCTAAGGCAGATCCTGAGACAGGAAAGACTGGCGAGAAATATATCCCTTATGTTATCGAGCCTTCACTTGGTGCAGATAGAGTAGTGCTTGCATTCCTTTGCGCAGCATATGATGAGGAAAATGTCGGTACAGAGGAGAAGCCTGACGTTCGTACAGTGCTTCATTTCCATCCCGCGCTTGCACCTGTCAAGATTGGAGTTCTTCCTCTTTCTAAGAAGCTCAATGAGGGTGCTGAGAAGGTATTTGCAAAGCTTGCTAAAAAATACAACTGTGAGTTCGATGATGCTGGTACAATTGGTAAGCGTTATCGTCGTATGGATGAGATTGGAACACCCTTCTGTGTTACATATGATTTTGATTCAGAGACAGATAACTGTGTTACAGTTCGTGACCGTGACACTATGGAACAGGAGCGTATCTCGATAGACGAGCTTGATGCATATTTTGCAAAGAAATTTGAGTGGTAATTCTTTGTTGAATTAGATTACTGGACGAGGTTGACTTTGGGGTCAGCCTCGTATTTTTACTTTAATCTTTGATGGTTTATATAAATAGTTTATCGTGAGGTGAAAAATGGAAACACAGTTAAAAGAGAACAAAATGGGAGTTATGCCAGTTCCAAAGCTTGTATTTAATATGGCATTACCTATGATGATATCAATGTTAGTGCAGGCGTTATATAACATTGTTGACAGTATTTTCGTAGCAAAGCTTTCTGAAAATGCACTTTCAGCGGTATCACTGGCGTTCCCTATACAGATGCTTTTGATTTCAGTGGGTGCTGGAACGGGTGTTGGAGTAAATGCTATTTTATCTAAGAGCTTGGGAGAAAAAAACTATAAAAAGGTTAATGATATAGCTTGTAATGGAATCTTTATCTATGTGATAAGCTATGTTGTATTTTTGATTTTATCCTTTACTATGGTAGGTCCTTTTTATATGACCCAGATGAAGGAGGGAACCGATTTAAAGATTATGGAGATGGGAGTAACCTATCTTACTATAGTTTTGTCGATGTCCTTTGGTTTGCTCATGCAGATTTGCTTTGAAAGGCTTCTAACCTCAACAGGAAAGACTTTGTTTTCAATGATAAGTCAGCTTACTGGAGCAATCACTAATCTTATTTTAGACCCTATTTTAATCTTTGGTTATTTAGGAGCACCTAAGATGGGTGTTGCAGGAGCTGCGGTAGCTACCGTTGCTGGTCAGATTCTTGCCGCAATTGTTGGATTTATTTTCAATATGAAATTTAATAAAGAGGTCAAGATTTCATTCAAGGGATTTAGACCCAATGGCAAGATAATTGGAGCAATTTACAAGGTAGGTGTTCCTTCTATTATCATGCAATCAATAGGCTCAGTTATGACCTATGCAATGAACCTTATTCTTATTTCATTTTCATCAACTGCAACAGCGGTATTTGGTGCGTATTTCAAGCTTCAGAGCTTTTTCTTTATGCCGCTTTTTGGAATGAACAATGGTGTGACACCTATTATCGCATATAGCTATGGTGCTAAGCAGAGAAAGAGGATGATTAAGACAATTAAGTTAAGTCTAATAGTAGCTGCAGGACTTATGCTAATTGGAATAATAGGCTTTGAAGTGTTCCCGGATAAGCTTTTGCTATTGTTTAATGCCAGTGAAGAAATGCTTGAAATAGGCTGCAGGGCACTTCGCATAATCGGTATACATTTTATTGTCGCTTGGTTTTGTATCATTTCAGGAACTGTATTCCAGGCACTTGGCAAGGCGTACTACAGCCTTATTGTTTCAGTAATGAGACAGCTTGTGGTACTTATTCCAGTTGCGTTCGTGCTGTCAGTATTTGGCGGACTGAATGCAGTCTGGTGGGCGTTCCCTATTGCGGAAGTGATGTCGTTTATAGTATCATTAGTTTTCCTGATAAGGATATATAAGAACACAATAAAAAAACTTCCTGATGGAAATGAATAGGAGGGGGTAATGATGAAGAGATTTGTAAAAGTTTTAAGT
>JAZRXQ010000158.1:0-19979 GCA_045600305.1 Lachnospiraceae bacterium | reverse complement strand
ACCTGGAACATACCAATATGGACTAAAGGAGATGGGGATTATGTATGTACTTAATTTCCTTATAAGCGTTATTCCTTTAGATTTCCTTCAGACATGGGTATATGTAAAGAATAACAGAAGCATGCTTGCAACAATAATATTCCACTTGTTTATAAATATAATGCAGGAAAAGATTAATATGACACCTGAAACCAAATGCATCCAGACAATTTTCGTTGTTATTGCAGCTGTTATAATTGTTGTAACAAATAAAGAAATGTTCTTTGAGACAAAACATGTAGGTAATTTACTTGAAGAATAAATTGTGAATGAAGAGTTAATTTGAATTTACGGATAAACAATAATTGAATATTTTAACAGACCATTAAAGGTGGGATGCAAAATAATAAAACATATTGCATCCCACCTTTTTTTCAGAAAAGGAGATTTTTAATCATGGAAAACGAAAAGAATATTACAACTGAAACATTAACCAACTAGACCATCAGAGGGAAGATATCCTGATTTGGTTGAATAATAAATAACACTTGCTACCACCGCGACCATATGCTACACTATCAAAGATTGGGTTACTATGCCCAAAATACAATAATTACCTAAGATAAGAGGGTATAAATAGCGAAATCAGGCGACCAACTATACTAAAGCCTATCGCGAGGAGTAGAAAATGTCACACAATACAAGAGAAGACATACTTAGATTTGTGGAAGAAGAGGATGTAGAGTTTATCCGCTTACAGTTTACTGATGTATTTGGAACACTTAAAAATGTTGCAATTACCAAGAATCAGTTAGAGCGAGCACTTGATGGCAAATATGCATTTGATGGCTCTGCTATTGAGGGATTTGCCAGAGTAGAGGAGTCAGATATGTATCTGTGCCCCGATTTAGATACCTTTGCAATATTCCCCTGGAGACCCCAGCAGGGTAAGGTTGCCAGAATAATTTGTGATGTTCAAAAAATAGACGGTAAGCCATTTGAAGGAGATCCTAGACATGTATTAGAAAAGACACTTGCCAAGGCAGAGAGTCTAGGTTTCAACTTTAAGGTAGGTCCTGAGTGTGAATTCTTTTTATTTGATGTAGATGATAACGGAAATCCTGTTTTAGATAGTAATGAAAAGGCTAGCTATTTTGATCTTGGACCCAATGATTACGGTGAGAATGCCAGACGTGATATAGTTCTTACTATGGAGGACCTGGGCTGCGAAATTTCAGCGTCTCACCACGAGATTGCACCCGGTCAGCATGAGGTAGATTTAAAGCATGCACCTGCCCTTAAGACAGCAGATGATTTTATGACCTTCAAGCTGGCAGTCAAGACCGTTGCAAAGCGCCATGGCATGTTCGCAAGCTTTATGCCCAAGCCCAAGGCTGATGTGTGGGGTTCAGGACTTCATATCAACATTAGTATGTATGATAAGGATGAGAAAAATGCATTCTACGAGGAGGGCGGCAAGCACGGTCTCTCTAAGACTGCGTATTACTTTATCGGCGGTGTAATGAAGCACATCAAGGCTATTACACTTATAACCAATCCACTTGTAAATTCATATAAGAGATTGGTTCCCGGCTACGAAGCTCCTACAGATATCGCCTGGAGCTATGGCAATAGAACTCCTCTTATTAGAATTCCTGCAGCAGACGCTGACAATAAGAGAATTGAGTTACGTAGTCCAGACCCTTCAATGAATCCCTACCTTGCACTTGCGGTAATTATTGCAGCAGGATTAGAGGGAATCGAGAATAAAATTCTCCCTCCTGCAGAGGTTCAGATGAATCTTTTCCACCTCTCAGAGGCAGAAAAGGACACTCTTGGAATCGAGAGCATGCCTGGTACCTTAGAGGAGGCATTAGCTGCATTTGAAGCAGATGATTTTATCAAGGGAGTACTTGGCGAGCATATTGCAACCAAGATTATTCGCATGAAAAAAGATGAGTGGACAACATATAGAAAACAGGTTTCACCCTGGGAGTTAGAGGAGTATCTGTTCAAGATTTAAGCGATGGAGATTATACTTGTTTTTCCGAAGCCGGAAGCGGCTAATAATATAAAAACACTTCTCCAACGAAATGGATATTCAATAAGAGCTGTCACTAGCGGTGTATCGCAAGCACTTCGTGAGGCTCAGCAATATGACAGCGGTGTTATTGTAGCCAGCTACAAGCTGTCTGACGGTATGGCAGTAGAACTATACGACGAATTATCTGATAGATATAGATTTTTAATTGTAGGTCCAAAAGCATACACGGATGATAGAGTGAGACCAGATATTTTTACACTTAATCCGCCCATGTCATCTAGAGATATATTGGAGACAATGGCAACTATTGCACTTAACTATTCTCGTTGGAGAAAAAAAATACGGTCAATGCCTCGTCACCGAAGCGAGGCGGAGACAAAAGTAATTAACAGAGCTAAGGCACTTCTTCAGGACAGAAACGGACTTACAGAAGAGGAGGCTCACAGGTATCTGCAAAAGACCAGTATGGAAAATGGTACTGGCATTTTAGAAACAGCCAATATGATTTTGGCACTTAATTCATAGTTTGTTTAGGAGTTATATTAATGAAGCATATATTCATTGTTAATCCCTATGCGGGAAACATGACATTTGCTAACAACTTAAGAGAACAGCTAGAAGAGATAAAGGGCTTTGAGTATCATCTGTTTAATAGCCGATGCGCAGGAGATGAAACCGCTCTTGTTAAAAGAGTATGTAGCTTCTTTCCTGATGAGGATTTGAGAATCTATGCCTGCGGAGGATCTGGTACACTAAAGCATGTCCTAGATGGAATCGAGGACTTTGAGCGTTGCGAGTTGGCTTTTTATCCCTGTGGAATGACCAATGATTATCTCAAGGTTTTTGATGAGGCTGACAGAGATAGATTTTCTGATATTGAGGAGCTTATAACAGGAGATGTAATAGAGGCAGATTATCTGCAGACTAATCACGGCAGAGCAATTAATACTGTGACCCTAGGTCTAGACACCTCATATATGGAGGAAGAGTTTGCAGATAGAAACAGTAAAGGGTATGGGTCACCCTTCCCCTATGTATTCAACGTTATAAAATCCCTATTACATATTAACAAGATGGATATCAAGCTTTATATAGACTCTGCGACCTTTGATGCAAGCTATATGGAGGTGGCATTTTACAATGGAGTATGTCTAGGTGGTTCACTCCAATTGGATGATGAGTTTCGCCACAACAATGGACGTTGTAACTACATTTTGGTGCCATCTAAAGGTCTTGGATATTTTGCTACAGTTATCTTTGCACTAATGAGAGGTGATACAAGAATTGTCAAGGAAAGAACCAGATGGGGATTAGATATGAAAAGGGCAGTCTTTATGAAATCAGACATGTCTGAGCTTGTTGTCAATATGGATGGTGAGTTTTTTCGAGCAGCTGGTGAATGGACTGTTGAAGTAATAAGAGGCGGAGTTAAGTTAGTGGTTCCAAGAGGAGTGAGATTAGATTAATGCACTATAGAGAGAGAAGGATAGCCAGTATAGTTTTTATACTCGAGGTTATTTTTATAATTATAGAAGCATATTTTCAGCGCAGAAGCTTTGTACCCCAAACCTTTGAAATAGCTGCATTTAGTATTTCTATTGCAATGGTTTTGGTGGTTTTGATTTTCCAAAGCCGAAGACTATCACATATATCAGACCTGGTTCACGGAATGGTAGTTTATGGATTTGGATTTATAGTTTTTCTGTTTTATGTGGCTAGCTCTGGTCAGACAGTCATGCTACCACTAGCGCTTTTTGTCATTCTGGCTGAGGCTACCACATACAAGAGCAAGAGCTTGAATGTATATATTCTGGCAATGGGTCTGTTTGTGATGATTACGGTTATAGTTCTATCTGGAATAGGAGTGGCTGAACAGTCATTTTCTATAGTTGCGTATGTATTTATTGCCGTAGTTTTTATAGTTGCGAGCCTATTATCTATCAGGATGCTAAATCAGGATGAATTCAACGCTAGGGTTGCCAAGGAACAGGAAAAAACGCTCGATGATATTCTTCATCTAGTAGAGATGAAGTGTGATGAAGCTAACTATGCGACAGAGGCAAAGACTAGCTTTTTGGCAAATATGTCTCATGAGATTCGTACCCCAATCAATGCTGTTCTAGGTATGAACGAGATGATTCTTAGAGAAGCCAATAACGCTGATATCGAAAGCTATGCACAAAATGTACAGCGTGCGGGAAATACGTTGTTATCCCTGATAAATGACATCCTAGACTTTTCGAAAATAGAATCAGGTCGAATGGAGGTAATGCCCGAGAATTATGAGTTGAATAGATTGATATATGATCTGATTTTAGTTGTATCTCCCAAAATGGAAGAAAAGGAGCTAGAGTTCATATTTGATTTCGATGAAAACATGCCAAATGAGCTCTATGGTGACGAGGTACGAATAAGGCAGGTAATCACCAATCTTTTAACTAACGCAGCAAAATATACATTAGAGGGTTCTGTTACATTTAGTGTTGGATTTGAAAAGGGTAATTCTTCAAATGAGATTATGCTAAAGATTTCCGTCAAGGATACAGGAATCGGAATTAAAGAGTCTAAGGAAGAGATTCTAAGCTCCTTCAAGAGAGCGGATGATTTGAAGGCTCACCATATAGAAGGAACAGGCTTAGGTCTTTCTATTACACAGCAGCTCCTTAGATTGATGGATTCAGAGCTTGAGATGACGAGCGTGTACGGGGAGGGTTCAGATTTTTACTTCTCGCTTCCCCAAAAGGTTGTTGGTGAGGGTAAGCTTGGCGATATCAATGAGATGTTTGCAAAGCAAAATGAAATCAAGCAGGAATACACTCAAAGCTTCATCGCACCAGAGGCAAAGATATTGGTTGTTGATGATAACTCTATGAACAGAGATGTTATCAAGGCTCTTCTCAAGGAGACACAGGTCCAGATATATACGGCAGCGGATGGAAAACAGGCACTAAATATTTGCTCAAGAGAAAAATTTGATTTGATTCTTATGGATCATCTAATGCCTGTTATGGATGGTATGGAAGCATTTAAGCTTCTAAGAGAGGACGAAGAGGGCTTGAACGCTACTACCAAGACTATTATCTTGACAGCCAATGCTGTTGCAGGTATGAAGCAGGGGTATCTTAAGGCTGGATTTGATGGCTTTTTGTCGAAACCAGTTGAGGGTACTTTATTAGAGCAGACCTTAATAAAATTTCTTCCTGAGAGCATTGTGTCTCTTGTGGAGAAGGAGACCAAGGATGAGGCACTAGAGGAGTCGCTTATCAAGCAGGTCAAGAGCTATATGGATCCTCTTGAGATATCGGAGATTGACTTTGATGATGCTGTCAAGTATTCTGCTGGACGAGTAACAGATGCCATAGATAATATAGCGGGCTACGTTAAGGAATCTGCAAATGTTAGAAAGCGTTTGATTTCAGAATGTGAAAACGATAATATTTCAGACTTTACAATACATGTTCATGCGTTAAAGAGTAACTCACGAATTATAGGTGCTGTTCATATGGCTTATCTTTGTGAGCGTATGGAAAAGGCTGGTAGAGAGTCAAATATTGCATATATCAAGGATGCATTAGAAGGACTTATCGGTGAGTTTGACGAGCTAATTGTCAAGCTCAAGAGGCTTCTTAGTGTTCCCGATGTAGATGCGATGCTGCCAAAGGCTGACGAAGAGGTGATAGACAGAGATTTCTATACAGAAAAGGTCAGAGTGTACATAGAGGCGGTTGATAATTATGATGTTGATTTTGAGGGACTAAGAGTATTTGCTGATACTTACCCTGAAGGAAATGTCCTAACCGAAGAGAGAAAAGCTTTGGCAAAATCGGTAGATGATTTTGATTATGATGGCATGAGAAAAGCGTTAACAGATATTTTGGAGATTATGGAATAGTATGGATAAAAAGTACGAAGCAGCTTTTATGAGAGAGCATGACCTGCAGGTCACAAAGCTTATTCATAGAATACTAATACTTACAATGTTTTGGTTTCCTGGGCTAGTATTAGCAGACCATTACAAAATAATAAATTTTCCATTATGGATGTCTATAACAATTGGTGTTATATCTATAGTTGGTTGGATACTTACCGATATCCTTATTAGAATGAAAAAAATAGAAGCAGCAAAGATACTTCAGCTGATATATTTGATGCTTTTGGTCATGGGTGCTGCAGCTTCTGCCAGCACCAATCTAAGTATGCTTGTTTTTGCGGCGGCGATGATGTCTTGTATATATGCTGACTGGAAGCTCACAACTGGCATGTGTATTGCAACATTTCTGACGCAGTTTGTCGTGCTTATTCCTAAATCATATTCAGCTGTGGAAATGGGCTTTTATCCGACATTTATGGATGCTTACTCTATATATGCTGTAAGTAACGGACTAGAGGTTATATTGCTAACTATAATTGTAATTGCTGTCGTACGTAATGAAAGAGATATATTTATATCATATTTCGATTCTCAAAAAGAGATGGTTTCCGTTGAGGCTACCTCACAGGCAAAGACAGGATTTTTGGCAAATATGTCCCATGAGATTCGTACTCCTATCAATGCAATTATTGGAATGGACGAGATGATCCTAAGAGAGAGCAGAGAAATAGGAGTCATCAGGTATGCGACTAATATAAAAAATGCATCAAAGACTTTGCTTGGAATTATCAATGATATTTTGGACTTTTCCAAGGTTGAGAGCGGTAAAATGGAGATAGTAGAGGCTTCGTATAGTGTGAGCTCGCTACTTAATGATTTTGTTACTATGATTCAGACTAGAGCTGATAATGCAGGGCTTACCTTAAAGCTTGATATAGACGAGAGAATACCATCAGAGCTAATAGGTGATGAGGTTAGACTCAGACAGATTATTACTAATCTTCTCACCAATGCTGTAAAGTATACGGATTCTGGTTCTGTTACACTTAGACTTCGCTCGACAAGGCTTGCTGACGACGAGGTAATGCTTGATGTTGCAGTAAATGATACTGGAATAGGTATCGCAAAGGACGATATAGAAAAGCTTTGGGAGTCTTTCTCGAGAGTTAACGAGGAACACAATCACGGTATAGAGGGTACGGGACTTGGTCTACCTCTTACCAAGCAGCTGATAGAGCTTATGGGCTCAACACTTAATGTGAATTCGGTAGTCGGCGAGGGCTCGTCATTCTATTTTTCATTAAAGCAAAAAATAGGTGATATATCACCTCTTGGCGACTATAAGAAGATGTATGAGCTGGCCCTTGAAAAGAGGTCTGCTTATAGAGAGTCATTTACAGCCCCTCAGGCACATATTTTAGTTGTAGATGATACCAAGATGAACCTAGAGGTAGTAAAGGGGCTTCTTAAAAAAACTCATATCAAGATTGATACGTCTTTGTCAGGTCCTGATGCAATAGAGCTTGTAAAGACCAGAAAATATGACATAATATTCCTAGATCACAAGATGCCAGGTATGGATGGAGTAGAGACACTAGAACACATCAAGGCATTGCCAGAGAATCCTAATGAGGATACCAAGATAGTTGCACTTACAGCGAATGCTATTTCTGGAGCCAAGGAATTCTATATGGAAAGAGGCTTTAATGATTATTTGTCAAAGCCTATACAGGGAGAACTTTTAGAGCAGCTTATATTGGATTATTTGCCGCCTTCTTTAATAGAAGATTCAGTAGCAGAGGAAGAGGAAATCAGTTATATTTCTGAGCTTCGTATGCCTGATATAGATGGTATAGATACAGACGAAGCATTGGCATATTGTTCTGGCTCTCACAAGGAGGGTATAGAGTCTCTTAGACTTTATTATGCAGAGTTTGAGGAAAAATATGAAGCTCTTGCAAAAGCATATGATGAGGATGACTGGAATATGTACCAGATTATCGCTCATGCAATCAAAAGCACGTCTAGAACCGTTGGGGCTATAGATATGTCGGATTTTGCCAAGATTATGGAGGATGCTGCAGCAGCCTCTGACGAAATGATGATTGAAACTCAGCATGGAGTGTTTATCACGCAGTACAAGAATCTTAATGATAGAATCAAAGCGGCACTTGATAGTTTGCCTGTAATTGAAATAGCTGGACAAAAGCTTGAGGTGATTACAGAGGAAGAGATAAGAACACTTTTAGACTCAATTGTCTCTGGCGCGAATTCCTTTGATGTAGATGCAATTAATGACGGAGTTGAGAGACTTGCAAATGTAGATATTGTTGCATCGCTAAAGACAAATCTTAAAAATTCGGCTGACAATTTTGATTATGATGGAGTTAGTGAGAAAGCCAAGGCTTTGCTTGCTATTCTAGATATGTAATAATAGATTAGAGGTAAATGCAATGAGAAAAACTAAAATGCTTGCTGTAGCTACAGTATTTGCGGCTGCATTAGCCCTTAGCCCAGTGAGCGTAATGGCAACACCGGTAAGTGATACCACAACACCTACAACCACAACGACAACAGATTTGAGGTCGAATTCCACGCTTAAAGAGCTTGGTATTTCGCCAGGAACTATTACACCTGTATTTACACCAGGACGACTTGAGTATACGGCGTCGCTTCCCTCGGGAACTACAGCTATCAAGGTTTTTGCAACCCCTACAGCACCTGATGGTGGAATTGCATATGTCACTGGCTCTAAGACATTGGTGGATGGAACTAATACTGTAAAGGTATGCTGTAGTGCACCAGACGGAACGTCTTCTGTATATACAATTACAGTCAATGTTGGGACAGTTGCTCAAGCTCCTGCGACAGAGACACAAGGAACTGGGACTACAAATAGCGAAGGAACTGATGCTAATGCAGGTGTGACTGGAACAGATTCAACGACAATAGATCAGACAATAGAGGTTGACCCTGTCACCGGACTTCCTATAGATACAGCGGTTGAGACCGCTCCTGTTGTAGATATAGCACCTGCTCCAGAGGTGGATACTACTCCAAAGACTGATGCAGATGGTCATGAGCTAGTTGAGGTTTATCTTGACGAAGATGGCAATATTGTTTATGAGGATTCAACCTATGTAAAGGATGGAAAGCCTGATGGCGATTATGTAACTACAAAAAAATACAGAAAAATTCAAAAGCAGGTAAAAGAGCTCAAGCAGCAGAGAACTACATTTTTTATTATTGCTTTCGTAATAGGCGTCATATTTGTAATCTTCATAATCAATTTATTCCTTCGAATCAAGGATAAAAATGACGAGCTAGAGACCTTTTATTCTAAGGAAGAATATAAAAATGACTTTAAGCTCTCTGAAAAAGCAGAGAAAAAGCCTAGTAAAAAAGACCTAAAGGCAATGGAAAAGGAACGTAAGGAAAGAGAAGCTGCTGAAGAAAAAGAGGCAAAGAGAAGACTTCTTGAAAAAATTGCCGCAGAGCCTATGCCTGAAGATACAGGCGATGATGATATAGAGTTTATTGATTTGGATTAATAAGAACAATAAGAAGGTAATATAATGGATAAAAACTATACAGCCAAAGCTGCTAAGGCATTAAAAGTGGCTAGCCGTATGGCAACAAAGCTCCATCATAATTATATAGGTACAGAGCATTTGCTTCTTGGACTCTTAAAAGAGGGAACGGGTGTTGCAGCATGTGTACTTATGGAAAATGGTGTTGAAGAAAAAAAGCTAGTATCTCTTATAGAGGAGCTCATCGCTCCCTCGTCAGGGGTACTTACAATGGAAAAGGATGGATATTCTCCCAAGGCCTTAAAGGTTTTAGAAGCGTCTAAGGCATTGGCAGACAGATTCGAAAATGAAGAAATAGGTACAGAGCATATTCTAATTGCGATATTAAAGGAAATGGATTGTGCGGCCGCTAGGCTTCTTGGAACAATGGGAGCCAATATGCAAAAGCTTTTTGTAGACACCCTTATCGCAATGGGAGAGGACGCCTCTAAGTATAGAGATGAGATTAATTCTGGCAGAATGACGTCACGCGTATCTGCAACCCCTACAGTAGATAGATTTTCAAAGGATTTGACTCAGCTGGCTCTAGATGGGGAACTTGATTCTGTAATAGGCAGGGAAGATGAGATAATAAGAGTTATGCAGATTTTAAGTCGTCGAACCAAGAACAATCCTTGCCTTATGGGTGAGCCTGGCGTAGGTAAGACTGCTGTAGTTGAAGGACTGGCTAGGCGAATTGCAAGTGGACTTGTGCCTGATTCAATAGCGGGGAAAAGATTACTTTCCTTAGATCTTTCAGGCATGGTTGCAGGAACCAAGTACAGAGGAGAATTTGAAGAGCGTCTCAAGAAGGTTATGGCGGAGGTATCTGAGAATAGAGATATTATTTTATTCCTTGACGAGATACATACAGTAATCGGAGCAGGTGGAGCAGAGGGAGCACTTGATGCTGCAAATATATTAAAGCCTGCTTTATCAAGAGGAGAGCTTCAGCTCATAGGTGCTACAACAGTTGATGAATATAAAAAGCACATTGAAAAGGATGCAGCACTAGAGAGACGTTTTCAGCCAGTAGTTGTTGAGGAGGCAACGGTTGAGCATACAATAGATATCTTAAATGGACTCAAGGAATGCTATGAAAAGCATCATAATGTTGAATATGACAAGGATGCTATAGAGGCTGCTGTTAAGCTTTCAGAGAGATATATTAATGATAGATTTCTTCCAGACAAAGCTATTGATCTAATGGATGAGGCCGGATCGTATGTACGAATGATGGCTATGGGGGTCAAGGGCGATGAGCTTGATACCTATAGAGAGGCAATTGAATCCTATGAAAAGGAGCTTGTTGACGCAATTTCATCTGGAGATATCGCGTTAGCCTCTGAGATAATGGCTAGACGAGAGAAGACCAAGGAAGATCTAAGAAAAAAGGAAAAGAAGGTTTCTAAAAAGAAAAACACTAAGAAGCTTGTTGTAACAGAAAATGACATAGCAGACGTTGTGGCTCGTCAGACCAAGATACCTGTTAAAAAGCTAACAGAGTCTGAGGGTGAGAGATTAGGTCGCCTTGAAAAAACCTTGCACAAGAGGGTTGTCGGACAAGAGGAAGCAGTATCAGCGGTCGCTAGAGCAGTTAGGCGTGGTCGTGTTGGACTCAAGGATCCCAATAGACCCATTGGTTCATTCCTATTTTTAGGACCAACAGGTGTTGGAAAAACTGAGATAAGTAAAGCTCTTGCAGAGGCAGTATTTGGCAATGAGTCAGCAATGATAAGAGTCGATATGTCTGAGTATATGGAAAAGCATTCTGTATCCAAGATGATAGGCTCACCTCCAGGCTATGTGGGCTTTGAAGAGGGTGGACAGCTTGCGGAAAAAGTAAGACGTAATCCCTATTCAGTAATTCTCTTTGATGAGATAGAAAAGGCACATCCAGATGTTTTCAATATTCTTTTACAGGTACTTGATGATGGTCGTGTGACTGATTCTCAGGGACGTAAAATCGATTTTAAGAATACAATCATAATCATGACAAGTAATGCTGGGGCTCAGTCAATTGTCACACCTAAAAAGCTCGGCTTTGGTGCTGCATCAGATGAGAAGGCTGATTATGAGCGTATGAAGTCGATGGTTATGGAGGATGTTAAAAAGCTTTTTAAGCCCGAATTTTTGAATCGAATTGATGAGACGATAGTATTCTCAATGCTCGGTAAGAAAAAGATGAGAGACATAGTATCTATTTTAGCTACATCTCTGGTCAATAGATGTGAAAAGCAGATGCAGATTAAGCTTACGGTTACGAGTCCTGCAAAGGATTGGATTGTCGAAAAATCCTATGATCCAAAATACGGAGCTAGACCCTTAAAGAGAAAGATTCAAACAGATATAGAGGATAAGCTTGCCGAGGAGATTCTTGCAGGCAGAATAAAGAAAAATAATGCAGTAAAGGTTTCAGTAAAGGATGATATGCTGCAGTTTACAGTTGATAAAGTGAGGAGAACAAAATGAGTACAGTAAAAGATTTAATTACAGCAAATGACAATACACTTAGCTTTGGAGATTACACTCTTGCTGAGAAGACCAAGAAGGATGGCTTTTCCTTTGGTGGAGCTAGCTACAAGGTAAAGACCTTCAAGGAGATTACAAAGCTCGAGAAGGATGGTGCATTTTGCTATGAGTCAGTTCCTGGAACAGCTGTTTTAGGCATGGTGGCAAGTGAGGAGGAGATATCCTTTGAGGTTGAAGCACCCTCTGATGCAGAGATTACTGTTGGTGTGGCAGAAGAGACTAATTATGAGATAGTAGTTGATGGTAATGTAGTTGGCGAGATGAAGTCAAATCTCGGAGGCAAGCTTACATTTTCAGTTGAGTTAAGTGGAGCACCTGTAAAGGTAGTTATTCGCAAGAAATAATCAGAGGTAATGAATGGCAAAGAAGGTTTCTGTATTTTTTTGTAATAGCTGTGGATACGAATCTGGTAAATGGTTAGGCCAATGCCCTGGGTGTCACGAGTGGAATACCTTTGTTGAAGAGATTGTGGAAAAAAATGCCTCATCAAAAAACAACTCTTCACGCGGACTAGGTGGAGGCAGTGGTTTAAATAAAAATAAGCCAGTTATCCTAAAGGATGTAACTGCTGAGAATGCAACCAGAATCACGTCAGGAATAGGAGAACTCGATAGAGTTCTAGGTGGGGGTATAGTAGATCATTCTATGGTGCTAGTTGGAGGAGACCCGGGAATTGGAAAATCCACGTTACTTCTTCAGATGTGCAGAAATCTTTCAAGAAATAATGAAGCTGTTTTGTATATTTCAGGAGAGGAGTCTCTTCAGCAGATTAAAATGAGAGCAGAGCGAGTGGGGGATTTTTCTGATTCTCTAAAGCTTCTTTGCGAGACAAATGTAGAAAATATTGAAGAGATAATTGCTGCTGATAAACCAAGAGTAGTGATTATCGATTCGATTCAGACTATGTATAACGAGAATATCTCATCAGCACCTGGATCAGTATCTCAGGTTAGAGAGACGACAGCGGCTCTTCTTCGCATTGCAAAGGGCATAGGTGTCACGATTTTTATCGTAGGACATGTAACCAAGGAAGGAGCGGTTGCTGGTCCTAGAGTCCTAGAGCATATGGTAGATACTGTGCTCTATTTTGAGGGAGATAGATACGCATCCTATAGATTACTTAGAGCTGTAAAAAACAGATTTGGATCCACTAATGAAATTGGCGTATTTGAGATGAGAGAGGCTGGTTTAGTAGAGGTTGCAAATCCCTCAGAATACATGCTGAGCGGAAGAGATGAGAATGCAAGTGGATCAGTTGTAACCTGCTCTATGGAAGGAACTAGACCAATACTAGTTGAGATTCAGGCATTAGTTACGCACACCAATTTTGGTATGCCAAGACGAACAGCAGCTGGATGTGACTATAACAGAGTTAATTTATTGATGGCAGTGCTAGAAAAAAGACAGGGAGTTAATCTAGGCGATTGTGATGCCTACGTCAATGTCGCTGGTGGAATCAAGATGAATGAACCGGCAGTTGATTTAGGGATTGTGTTGGCATTATATTCAAGCTTTAGAAATATTGCTGTTGATGAGGGATTGGTCTGCTTTGGAGAGATTGGTCTGGGTGGTGAGATTAGAGCAGTTAGCCAGCCAGGTATAAGAGTTAGCGAAGCAAAAAAGCTTGGCTTTAAAAAGGTGATTATGCCCAGCGTTTGTATGAAATCAATTGATGAAATATCAGGAATTGAGATAATAGGCGTGGGCAATGTCAGCGAGGCAATAAAAGCTTTACAGGGATAAAAAATAATAATATATTGCATAAACACAATATATAGTGTAAAATGTATAATAATTTTCAAAAATAAACGAAATCTAGTTACATAAGTTTAGTGGCGGAGGATGTTATGGACAAGAGTCATACACAGTTTTTTAAGGTAGAAAAAGAACCCGAAATCAAGGTTGAGGATGTATTAGAGGTGGTATATCGTTCACTTTCTGAAAAAGGATATAATCCGCTTAATCAGATTGTTGGTTATATTATGTCTGGAGATCCTACATATATTACCAGCCACAACAATGCGAGAAGTCTCATCATGAAGGTTGAGAGGGATGAATTGGTAGAGGAGCTATTAGATTCATACATCAAAATCAAATTTCAGTAGGAGAAGCTCATGCGTATAATGGGACTCGATTTCGGATCCAAGACCGTCGGTGTGGCGGTCAGTGATCCGCTTTTTATTACAGCGCAGGGAGTGGAGATAATTAGAAGAGAAGCTGAGTCAAAGCTTAGACGAACCTGTGCACGTATTGAAGAATTAATCAAACAGTACGAGGTAAGTGAAATTGTAATGGGTCTTCCACTTAATATGGACGACACAGAGGGAGAACGTTGCGAAAAAACTAGAGCTTTCAAAGCTATGCTCGAACGTCGAACGGGTTTGGTTGTTCATTTGCAGGATGAACGTCTCACCACAGTCGAGGCTGACGAGCTAATGGATGAAGCTGGGTATGATCGTTTTCAAAAAAAAGAACATGTGGACCGAATTGCAGCACAGCTCATACTCGAAGAGTACATGAATAACCGCAAATCATGATACAGCCACCGCGAGTGAGTTGGGAGTGCTTTACGTCCGAGAGAGAAAGTTGAGATTATAATTTATGGAAAAAATAAGCTTTATAGACCCTGTAGATAATGAACAGGTAGAATTTTATGTAATCGATAGCGTCAAGTTAGGCGGAGCAGACTATATCTTAGTTACCGAGGAAGATACCGAGGAAGACTGCGACTGCTATATCATGAAGGCCATAGAGGACGGAGAAGAAATGACCTATGATATGGTAGAGGATGACAATGAGTTAGCTGCTGTCGCAAAACTTTTCGCCGAGCAATTAGACGATGTAGATATCGTATAGGAGGAAAAGTGAAGAACGAACAATTAAATAAGGGACTTAAAATTATACCATTAGGTGGATTAGAGACTATTGGTATGAATATTACTGCCTTTGAATATGAAGACAGTATTATTGTCGTTGATTGTGGTTTGGCATTTCCTGAGGATGACATGTACGGAATAGACCTTGTTATCCCTGACGTGACATACCTCAAGGAAAATCTCGACAGAGTAAAGGGCTTTTTTATAACCCATGGACATGAGGACCATATAGGTGCCCTTCCTTATGTACTTAAGGATATACCTGTGCCTATATATGCGACAAAGCTTACTATGGGTATAATTGAGCACAAGCTGACAGAGCACGACCTAATGGACAAGGTAAGGAGAAAAGTAGTAACCTATGGTCAGCATATCAATATAGGATGCTTTAGAGTAGAATTTATTAGGACTAATCATAGTATACAGGATGCCGCATCGCTAGCCATTTACTCAGATGCAGGAATTATAGTCCATACTGGAGATTTTAAGGTAGATTATACACCTGTATTTGGAGACGCTATTGATTTGCCCAGGTATGGAGAGCTGGGTAAAAAAGGCGTTTTAGCTGTAATGTGCGATTCTACTAACGCAGAACGCCCTGGCTTTACAATGTCGGAAAAATCAGTAGGCAAGGCATTAGAGGCAATTTTTGAGGAGCATACCTCAAATCGAATAATAATTGCTACATTTGCATCGAACGTTGACAGAGTCCAGCAGATAATTAATTTGGCGTACAAGTATGGTAGAAAGGTAGTTCTAGAGGGACGTAGTATGGTCAATATCATTACTACTGCCCAGGAGCTAGGCTATGTATCAGTGCCAGAAAATACGTTAGTAGATCTGGATTTTGTCAAGGACTATCCCGAGGAGAAAACGGTACTTGTCACCACAGGCTCTCAGGGTGAGTCGATGGCAGCACTTAGTAGAATGGCAAATGGAACACATAGGCGCATAACTGTTAAACCCAATGATACCATAGTTCTTAGCTCAAATCCTATCCCAGGAAATGAGAAAGCCGTATCAAAGGTTATAAATGAGCTTTTGCTTAAGGGTGCAGAGGTAATATTTCAGGATGTTCATGTGTCTGGACATGCTTGCCAGGAGGATATCAAGCTAATATATTCTTTGCTTAGACCCAAATATTCAATTCCTATTCATGGAGAGTATCGTCAGCGCAAGGCTCAGGGTAAGCTTGCGGTCGAGCTTGGAGTAGAAAAAGAGAATGTTCTTCTTATTAATTCTGGGGATGTGCTTGAGATATCTGAGGAATCAGCCAAGGTTACGGGAAAGGTTCCCTGCGGAGATGTCATGGTTGATGGCCTAGGAGTAGGAGATGTTGGAAATATTGTCCTTAGAGATAGAAGAATCCTTGCAGAAGAGGGAATAATAATTGTCGTTATGACAATAGATCCTGAAAACGGATATCTCCTTGCTGGACCAGATATTGTCTCAAGAGGCTTTGTCTATGTAAGGGACAATGAGGATCTTATGGAAAATGCTAGATTGATAGCATTAGAGACAATTGAGGGGCTTCTTGATAAAGGAACTGTTGACTGGACTAGAATTAAGACTGAGATAAAGGATGAGCTTGGCAATTTTGTATGGAAAGAGACAAAGCGCAGACCTATGATTATACCAATAATAATGGAAGTGTAGATTTATGGAGCTTTCGCAGACTGAATTAATGGCAAAAAAACTCGCTGATGCTTTGATGGTTAGCGATGAGTATAAGAGATTTAAATCAGCAGAAAAAAAGCTAAAGGATTTTCCTGGTCTTTATGATGAGGTTAACAGGTTTAGAAAGAGCAACCTGGATATGCAACAGGATGAGAATGCTGATTTGTTTGCAACTACAGACAGAATAGAGCAAGAGTATCAGGAGCTAAGAGAAAATAAATACGTTCAGGATTTTTTGACTGCTGAGTTGGCGTTTTGTAGATTATACCAGAGAATTAATTATACAATCCTAGAGAATCTTGATTTTGATGTGGATTTTTTGAGGCAATAATATGGGAGCAAAAATAGCACTTAAAATACTCAGTATCAGCGTGACTATTGTGCTGATAATTGCAGTTATATTTGGTCTTTTCAAATTTGGACAGGCTTGCTATGATTTTGGCTATCGAGTTTACACTGAACCCGCTATGACAGAGGGCGAGGGGCAGGATATGCTTGTACAGATTACCTCTGCCACTACGCTTAAGGGCTTGTCAGAAAGCCTTCAGGAAAAGGGGCTGATTAGAGACTGGAAGCTTTTTTATGTGCAGGCAATGCTCACAGGCTTTAAGGTTGAACCAGGTATATTTACTGTTAATACATCGATGACAGCATTTGAGCTGATGAAGGAAATGGTCGTACCTGAGGATGGTGAGGAATCGACAGAGAACACCAAGGAAGAAGACAAAAAGACTGTTGACACAGATGGCAGTCTTGTAAATAACTGGACATAAATATGGTATTAGATGAGAGATTAACAACCTATATCAATAGCCTTGACAGAGGTAATAGTGAAGGACTTGAGATGGTTGCAAGAAAAGCTATCGCAGATAATGTCCCCATTATCAGACAGGATATGCAGGCATTTATGAGGTTTTTAATGGCAGCCTGCAGACCCAAGTCTATATTAGAGGTAGGCGCAGCTGTCGGCTTTTCTGCAATTTTGATGGCTGAAAATACACCTGATGACACGGTGATTACAACCATAGAAAATTGGGAACCTAGAATCCCTGTATGTATTGATAATATTAAGACGATGGGTTATGAAAAAAAGATTACTCTGTTGCAGGGTGATGCAGGAGATATAATACCGACACTAAAAAGCGAAAAAAGAGAATTTGATTTTATCTTCATGGATGCTGCAAAAGGGCAATATCCAATCCTGCTTGAGGATGTACTTGCCATGCTAAAATCTGGTGGGATTCTCGTTACAGATAACGTGCTTAGTGATGGAGATATTATAGAGAGTCGATTTGCCATAGACAGGCGAGACCGTACCATTCATAAGAGGATGAGAGAATATCTTTACGAGCTAACCCATGATGATAGACTTATAACCAGTGTATTAGCAGTGGGAGATGGGGCTTCTGTTTCGGTAAAAAGATAACAATAAGAGGTGATTATACACCGATGAGGCGGATAATCACCTCTTTTAATTTTAAACAAAAAAATATTTAATTTAGAATAAAAAATGCTTGAAATGCACTATTCAATAGTATAAAATTGACGATATATAGTGTGAATGGGGTGAAAAACCCACGTTTTCAAGGAGGAAACTTTATTATGAACAAAAAGAGAAGAGCGGGCTTAGGCGTCGGACTCAAGGTTATGATTATTATGGCTGTAGCGATGGTTATCGCGGTTGCCACAATACTTGTTGTAGCTTCCATCGACTTCAAGTCCAATACTACAGAAGTTTATCACAACTACATGGATTCAATGGCTGTTACAGTTGGTGAAGAGATTGACGCAGAGATTGAGTTAGATCCAGAGCTTTTATCACAGGGTGAGGAGCTTGCACATATCCTTGCACCTATCAAGCTTGAGGGTATCGAGTCATCATATGCATACTTAGTAGATGCTAAGACTTCAATAATGCTTTATCACCCCACAGCTGATAAGATTGGTCAGCCTGTTGAGAACGAGGTTGTTAAGGGTATTGTTTCTAAGATTTCTGGTGGAACACATCCTGCCCCCGAGGTTGTTGAATATGTATTCAAGGGCGAGAAAAAATATGCTGCTACATATGTTGGTGAGCATGATGATTTTATCATAGTAGTATCTGCAGATGAGTCGGAAGTATTTGCTCCTATCGAGCAGCTTACAATGATTCTTATCATTATCGGTGTTGCTATTGCAGTAATTGCACTTCTTATCATTTTCTTTGTACAGAAGGCACTTCTCAAGAATCTTACAGTTGTTACCAATGCAACAGTTAGCCTCTCAGAAGGTAAGCTTAATATTCCTACAATGACACCTGGTATCAATGGTGGTGACGAGGTAGGTAGACTTATCGATGCTGCTGAGTTACTCAAGAATAAGCTGGTTCAGATCGTATCTTCAATCAAGAACGATACAGATGTACTTAATAATAACGCTGGAGACCTTACAAGCATTGTAGATACAACTACACAGTCTATTTCAGAGGTTTCAGATGCAATCGGACAGATCGCAGAGGGTGCTACATCACAGGCACAGTCAACATCAGATGCTATGAGTTCTATCCAGGAGCTCAATGCTAACCTTGACCTTATTGTTGATGATGTTGAGGGACTTTCAGAGGCTACTAATGAGACTCGTACAGCTGCTGGCAATGCTAAGCAGACAATGGATGAGCTTATCGATATCAACCAGAAGACCAAGATTAATATCGACAAGATTGTTGAGCAGTCTACAGCAAACGTTGCAGAGTGCGAGAAGATCGGAACAATCGTTTCTTCAATCGATGCAATTGCATCTCAGACAAACCTTCTTTCACTCAATGCTTCAATTGAGGCAGCTAGAGCTGGTGAGGCTGGTAAGGGATTCGCAGTAGTTGCAGAGGAAATCAAGAAGCTTGCTGAGCAGTCATCAGATGCTTCAAGAGAGATCGGTGATATCATCGCTACTCTTACAGATGAGATTACTGGTACAGCAGATCTTACTAACGAGCTTAGAGAGAACGCAGATGTTCAGATCAACAAGCTTACAGACACTAACGATATGTTCACCAAGGTTATGGCTGACGTAGAAGTTATTGCTGATAGAAGCTCTAAGATCAACGACAACATTGCTAATATCGCAGCTGTTAAGAATGAGATTGGTGATCAGATTGAGTCACTTTCAGCTATCTCTGAGGAGAATGCAGCTAGTACACAGCAGACAACAGCTTCAGCTAACATGGTTCAGGATACCACTAATGGACTTAATGATATCGCTGGTGGTGTTTCTGATATCGCTAAGCAGCTTGCTGAGGAGATTGGATACTTCGAGTAAGAGTTTGCTTGAAAAAATATCAATTTTGTGTAATTATAGAGAGGATGATTTTTCATCCTCTCTTTTTTTGAATTAGGAGTTATGTATTATGAAGAAACCAGAATTATTATGTCCCGCATCTAGTCTTGAGGTACTCA
>JAZRXQ010000157.1:0-8540 GCA_045600305.1 Lachnospiraceae bacterium | reverse complement strand
TGCAAATGGTATTACAGTCTGTGTACTGAGACTCTCAGCAGGAATAGAGGACAGTAAAGACTTAATAGCTGATTTGAAATATGCAATTGATTCATATGATGGTTACAAAGCGCTCTATATCTAAAAGCGCAGACGGAAAGTACGGTGGAGCTCATGGCAGAAAAACGAGTTGAAAAGAATATAAATTTTGATGAACAAGTAAATAGAGTTAATACGGATAGCCTAAAATTTGACTTTGCAGCTCGAAGAGGAATGCCTGAAAATGTACTTCCGTTGTGGGTTGCTGATATGGATTTTAAGACCTCCAGTATAGTTTTAGATGAGCTGTCAAAAAGACTTGAACATGGGATTTTTGGATATACAGATACTAAGGAACGCTACGCAGAGGCGGTAGCAGGATGGTTAGGAGAGAATCATGGACTAGAGGTTAAAGAAGAATGGATTGTAAAGACACCCGGAATTGTTTTTGCACTTGCGATGGCAGTCAAAGCATACACCGATGAAGGTGATGCAGTATTAATACAACAGCCTGTATATTATCCATTTACAGAGGTTATAAGAGATAACAATAGAAGGGTAATAAGCAACGATTTAGTTCAGGATATAGATGGAAAATATCATATAGATTTTGAAGATTTTGAAAACAAAATTACAGCACATAAAATTAAGCTTTTCATATTCTGCAGTCCTCACAATCCAGTGGGAAGAGTATGGACTATAGATGAGTTAAAAGAGTTGGCAAGAATATGCATTAAGCATGAGGTGATAGTAGTCTCTGATGAAATTCATTCGGATTTTACCTATGAAGGATACACACATACTCCCCTAATAAATGTGGATGAAGAGTTAAGAGATTATTGTATTACAGCAACGTCACCAGGAAAGACATTTAATCTGGCAGGACTTCAGATTTCAAATATTATAATCCAAAATCCTAAGCTACGAAGGACATTAAGAAAAGAAATCGATGCTGCAGGATATAGTCAGCTAAATACCATGGGAATCATTGCCTGTGAGGTGGCATACAGATATGGAAATGAATGGTATGTGGAGTTGAAAAAATACTTACAGAAAAATCTGGAGTATGCAAGGAAATTCATAAAGACTCATATACCGGAAATAAAGCTTGTTGAACCAGAGGGTACGTACCTAATATGGCTAGATTTTAGACCTCTTGGACTATGCGAAAAGGACCTAGAAGATCTTATAGTGAATAAAGCAAAATTATGGCTTGATAGTGGAGCAATCTTTGGAAAAACTGGAGCAGGATTTCAGAGAATAAATATTGCAACTAATAGAGCAACGTTAGAGGAAGCCTTAAAGAGAATTAAGAGTGCAATTAACTCAATTAAGAATAGTTAGGAGCTTGATATGATTAAGAAAATTATACCTTTTATTGCATTAGCATTTGCGATTTTAACAGGTATATTTATACCGAATTCGTCACTTCAACCAGCAAGTGACAAACCATATTTTCTTTACGTAATGTATATTGTTGCGGGAATATATGTAATCGCATTTGTACTCTCTTTTTTTATAAAAAAAGTAGATGAGTACATAAAATACAAAGGACCATTATATGGTGGAGTGATTGCTTTTATTTCAGTAATTAATCTGGGGGTTTCAAAATTTGCGCTGTTACCAGTTTTATTCTTCCCTAGTTTAGACAGAGTACTGGGAGTGTATGTAACGGACTGGCAGTTGATGCTTGAGTGTATCTTAGCATCAGGAAAACTGTTACTTACAGGTTTTGCCATAGGAGGAGCGCTTGGCTTTTTCATGGGCGTATTAATAGGCTTTAATACCAAGGCTAATTATTGGATATCACCATTTATGAGATTTATCGGTCCAATTCCTGCCACATCCTGGTCGCCCTTAGTGTTAACGCTCTTACCTACAACCTATCAGGCATCAGTTTTTATGGTTGCCCTTGCGGTGTGGTTCCCGGTTACGCTTATGACCATGAGTGGAATACAAAACGTAAATAACAGTTATTTTGAAGTGGCTGCAACTCTTGGTGCAAGCAAGCTTACCAGAATTTTCAAGGTAGCAATTCCTGCAGCAATGCCCAGCGTTTTTCTTGGAATATTCTACGGAACATGTGGCTCATTTGTCACATTGGTTACTGCAGAGCTTCTTGGAGCAGATGCCGGACTTGGCTGGTATCTTAACTGGCAAAGAAGCATGATGTTATACTCCAATGTTTATGCAGGACTTATTCTGATGGCAGTAATTTGTACAATTATCATAACCCTGATTTTCAGAATTAAGGACAAGGTTTTGGTTTGGCAGAAGGGAGTTATAAAGTGGTAGGTGAAATAAAAATAAAAAATGTTCATAAAGAATTTATAAATCCTGATGGAGAAAAGATAGTCGCATTAGACAATGTTAATTTAGACATAAAACCTGGTAGCTTTGTCTCATTAGTTGGTCCTTCAGGATGTGGAAAAACTACTCTTCTAAGAGCAATAGCAGGGCTTAATCTGGCAGATGAAGGAGCTGTGTATCTTGATGGTGAAGAGATAAAAGATGTAGGAAAGGACAGAGGATACGCTTTTCAGCAGGCCAATCTTTTTCCCTGGCTAAATATATACAACAATATCGCATTTGGACTCAAGGCCAGAGGAGAATTTAAGAAGAAAAAGGAAGAAGTAGACAAGTTTATAGAGATGGTAGGTCTTAAAGGATTTGAGAAATCCTACCCTCATCAGGTGTCAGGAGGAATGAATCAAAGAGCTTCTCTTGCAAGAGCACTTGTAGCGCATCCCAAGGTTCTCTTATTAGATGAGCCCCTAGGCGCATTAGACGCGTTCACAAGAATGAACATGCAGGACATGATATTAGACCTTTGGAAGAAGCATGCAATGACAATGATAATGGTTACTCATGATGTTGATGAGGCTATTTATCTATCAGATCAGGTTGTGGTTATGTCTGCTAGACCTGCAAAGGTTGAGAAAGTTATTGATATAGATTTGTCGAGACCAAGAAACAGAGGGCAGGATGTATTTATGAAATACAGAAAAGAAATACTAGAGATACTTAATTTTGCAGGTGATGATCCTAGCTTGGAATACTATCTGTAAAAATATAAATCAAGAAATAAAAGGAGAAACAAGATGAAAAAGAAAATTAAGGCATTAGCTATGGCATTAGTTTTAGCATTGTCAACGGTAGCACTATTTGGATGTGCAGGTGCAGATAATCAGGCTGCGAATGCTGGAAATCAGAAGGTAGTTCGTATTCAGGTAAGTAAGGATACAGTTTGTGGAGTTGCTATGCAGCTTGCAGCAGAGTTAGGCTATTTTGAGGAAGAATTAAATGCTATTGGACAGACCTGTGAGATAACAGTTGCTGCATCATCAGAAATTGTAGATCTAGTCACATCTGGAAAGGTGGATGCAACCTTTGGATTGGCAGGTAACTTTATACAGCCTATATCAAATGGACTTGCAGTATCGTTTGTAACTGGCGTTCACAAGGGATGTACTAAGTTCTACTCAAGAGCAGATTCTGGTATCAACACTCTAGAGGACTTAAAGGGAAAGACAATAGGAGTACCTACTCTTTCAGACTCCAGTACACTTAACCTCAAGAGAAAACTCAATGACTTAGGCTTTGAGTTTAATGGACCTAATCCTGATGTGAATTTTGTAGCATATGCGATGCCGGATTTAGCAGCAGCTCTTGATAGCAAGGCTGTTGATGCAATCGGTGTACACGAGCCTATGGGAACCAAGATTGAGGCAAACTATGATGTTATTAAGCTACTTGACACAGGAGAAGATGAGAAGTTTATAGATGAGTATTGCTGCATGGCAATGGTTACACAGAAATTACTTGAAGAGAATCCTGAAGGAGCTGTTGCTTTTGCAAAGGCAGTACAAAAGGGTGCAGCTTTTGCACAGGCTAATCCAGTTGAAGCTGCCAGAATCCAGCTCGAAGGACAGTATGTATCTGGCGATGTAGAAACAAACTCAAAGATTATTGAGGGCTTGGATTTTAACCCTGGCGTAAAACAGGCTAGGCAGACTTTCTCAAAGGCATTTGCCGATTTACAGGAGTGCGGAGATATTGCTGCAGATCTTGATGAGGCAGAGTTTACAGCCAAGGCTTTCCCTGTACTTGATGGAGTACCTGAGACAACTACATATGATGTGGCTACAGAGACTTTTACAGTAAGTAACTAGTAGATAAAAAGCAATAAAATACGATGCACTATATTCAAAAGATATGTGCATCGTGTTTTTTTGTAGATATAAGAAAAATTTATAGCAAGTCAAAATTTATAATAATTAGACAAAGCGCTAAGCACATGATATTATCTTTTTACGATAAGCCTAGTAAAACAGTAGGTAAAAAGAGAGGAGAATATGATGAGCAAGAATTATTTATTTAAACCATATAAAACTGAGGACTATATTCAGATAGCAGAGGAGACTGCCAGATGGATTAAGACAACAGAAAAAATACTTCCTGATGGAAAAGTATGGGATCAAAGTCCCGATTCAGATGAAGATTTTTCAGATTACCCTATGCTTACAGAAAAGGCTCTGTACGGTGGCTCTACTGGTATAGGAATGTTTTATCTGAAACTGTATCAGGCAACAAAGAAAGAAGAGTATTTAGATGAAGCTAAGGCAGCAGCAGAGCATTTGCTGGCAACGGATGAGGGTGTGGAATTCTATACTAAAACCCTTAGTAACAAGGAAATCGTCGACAAGCTTGTTCACGTTAAAAATATGCCTGGCTGGAAAATAGGATATGCCAATGGACCTACAGGATACGCATATTTCCTGCTCAGACTCTATGACGTTACAAAAGATGAGAAATATAAGAATTTTGCCATAAAAGCTGTTGATGATTTGCTCAGTGTAGCGATTGAGACAGAAGAAGGAATCCATTGGAGTGAGCAAAATGATCTCTGTGGGGATTTTGGATTTATAGCTATACTTGCTGACATATATGATAGGGTAAAGGATGAAAAGTATGTAACTGCAGCAAGAAAGATAGGAGATTATCTGCTTAATAAAGCAAAGCCAGCTCCCAATGGTGGAAAGTACTGGAATGTGGTTGATTTAACTATTATAGATTTCCCCGAGGACGTGTTCTGGGTAAATATGGCTCATGGTACGTCAGGAATAGGCTGGTTATACACAGTTTTATATAATCTTACAAAAGAACAGAAATACTTAGACGCAGCTATCGATTCAGCCAGGTATATAGAGGGGATTGCAGTTGGCGATGATGAAGCAGTTTTAGTTCCTTATTTGGACAGCCTAGAGCGTGGACCTTCAACAGAATTCTATTACTTAAGCTGGTGCCATGGTCCTGCTGGAACATCACTTTTATTTGATAATCTATATAGAATCACAGGTGAAGCTGAGTATCTAGATTGGACCAAGAAGCTGTCACGTGGCATAATCAAGGCGGGTGCACCAGAAGTATATTCAAGAGGATATTGGCCTAGTCAGTCACTGTGCTGTGGTGCTCCTGGACTTTTGGAGCATTTCATAGAAGTATATAAATTAACAGGAGAAAAGGAATTCTTAGATTACGCCAAGAGAGCAGCGAGATTTATTATAGGCCAGTCCTTTGTAAATGATGCCAGCGATATGTATGGACAGCAAAATACAAGACACTGGTTTGGAAACTGGTGGAGAACAATACCTCAAAATGTTCATAGCTACACAGGTCTCAGCATAGGAACTGCAGGAAATGCATGGAGTCTTTTGTCTCTGGCAGCGGCTATAGAGGGAGAGGAATGGCTGAAAATAGTTGAATATAATTTCAACAGATAGTTAAGGAGGGAATATATTATGTCAGAGAGAAGGATATATAAATCAATTGCCGAATTAGTTGGTGATACACCGCTTGTTGAGTTGACAAATCACGAAAAGGAGAATGATTTAGAGGCAACAATACTAGCTAAGCTAGAGTATTTTAATCCCTCTGGTTCGGTGAAGGACAGGGCAGCATATAGAATGATTAAGGACGCTGAAGAGAGAGGTGATATTAAGCCTGGAGATACTATTATTGATTTTACAAGTGGCAATACAGGAATTGCCCTTGCTGCATATGCCAATGCCCTAGGTTATAAATTTGCTGTTGTATTGCAGCCTGGAGTATCGGCAGAACGCACACAGATACTTAAGGCTTATGGGGCTATTTTCCTAGAGTTTAAGGATGTGCCGGGGGTGGTAGAGCTCATTGCAGAAAAAGGGCTTGTGTTAAAGGATTTCTGTAGCCTGATTCAAAAATATGCTGATGAGCATGGATATTATTATATTAATCAGGGATTCAATCCCGAAAATCCCAATGCACATTATTACGGAACAGGACCTGAAATATGGGAGGCAACGGGAGGCAAAGTTGACTATCTAGTTGCCCTGGTTGGAACTGGTGGTTCAATTGTAGGAATAGGAAAATATCTAAAGGAGAAAAATCCTAATGTAAAAATAATAGGAGCACAGCCTGCAAAGGAGTCGCTTAAGGATCCTAATTTCCCTGAGAGGAATACAATTGATGGAGTTCTTACTTTCCATAATGTACCTGACGAGAGAAGGATTAAGTATTTTGATGATTTTGATATCACCTATGACGAATGTATAGAGATAAATGCAGATGATGCCTACGAGACAGGCAGAAAGCTTGTAAAGTCAGACGGAATATTCTTAGGACAGTCTGCATCTGCTGCAGTAAATGTAGCTACACAGATTGCCAAGAGACCAGAGGCAAAGGGAAAAAATATAGTTGTAATATGTGCTGATAATGCATTCAAGTACTTATCTACAAACATTTATAAATAGTGGAAAACATGCTGTCAGTCGTGCTGGCAGCAGTTTTACTGTGTTGTTGATATTTGTTAAAGATATAATTGGAAAAATCTGGTGTGATGTAGTAGAATATATTTCAAATGCAAATTTATAGCGTAGTAAAATGAGAGGATAACCATGAAATACAATTTCGACACAGCACCAGATAGGAGAAATACCGCTTCCATGAAGTGGGATGTCAAGGAAAGTGAGCTTCCTATGTGGGTTGCTGATATGGACTTTGCGACGGCACCAGAGATAATAGAGGCTTTTAGTGAGCGCGTTAAACACGGTGTATTTGGCTATTCATTAGTACCAGACGAATGGTACGAGGCTTATATCAGTTGGTGGCAAAATAGGCATGGCCTGACAATCGAGAGAGACTGGCTTATTTTTTGCACAGGTGTAGTTCCTGCGATTTCAAGCATCGTGAGAAAGCTAACTACTCCCAACGAGAATGTGGTTATACTGACTCCAGTCTATAATATTTTCTTCAACAGTATTATCAATAATGGCTGCAGAGTTTTAGAGTGTCCTCTTAGTTATGACGCTGATAACAGATCATATGATATAGATTATGATGATTTGGAAAAAAAGCTTTCTGACCCTCAGACCAGGCTTATGATATGGTGTAACCCTCATAACCCCGTGGGAAAAATCTGGGATAGAAAGACTCTTGCCAAGGTGGGTGGGCTGTGTAAAAAATATGGCGTGACCGTTCTTTCAGATGAGATTCACTGCGATATAGTTAGACCGGGTGAGGCGTATATTCCTTTTGCCAGTGCATCAGATACCTGTAAGGATATAAGTATCACCTGTATATCTGCGACCAAGGCATTTAATCTGGCAGGGCTTCAGAGTGCAGCCTGTGTGGTAGCTAATCCTTTTCTTCGCCACGCCGTGTGGAGAGCATTAAATACAGACGAGGTAGCTGAGCCTAATTTCCTGGCTACAATTGCAGCTACAACAGCCTTTGAAAAGGGCGGAGAATGGCTTGACGAGCTGTGCGAGTATTTATTTGAAAATAGAAACTACGTAGAGGACTATATAGAGAAAAATATACCTAAGCTTCACGTCATAAAAGCTGATGCAACCTATCTTGTGTGGATAGATATCAGCGAGGTTTTTGAGAGCGGTATAGAAGCGTACGAATTTATCAAGGAAAAGACTGGCCTTATCATCTGTGAGGGAGATGAATACGGCGAAGCTGGAAAGCATTTTATAAGGCTTAATATAGCCTGTCCCAGGGAAAGAGTAGAGGATGGCCTAAACAGGCTTAAAAGGGCGGTTTTAGAGGCTCTAGAGGAATAGATACATGATAGATAGATTAAGGGAAGATAAAAATCTAAATATCACTGATTTTAAGGAACTAATTAGTACGGATTCCTACGATGAGGCTCTATTTGAAGCCGCTGATGCGGTTAGAAAGAGCATCTACGGTACAGATGTCTATGTGAGGGGGCTCATAGAGTTTACCAACTACTGCAAAAACAATTGTTATTACTGTGGGATAAGAGCTGGCAATGACAAGGCAGACAGATATAGACTAGATAAAACTACAATCTTAAAATGCTGCGACGAGGGTTATAAGCTGGGATATCGCACCTTTGTATTGCAGGGAGGCGAAGATAATTACTATGACGATGCAATAATTTGTGATATTGTATCTAGTATCAAGGAAAAGCATCCTGACTGCGCCGTGACTCTTTCCATTGGAGAGCGTAC
>JAZRXQ010000156.1:0-4394 GCA_045600305.1 Lachnospiraceae bacterium | reverse complement strand
TGCCTTACTAATTCTCTCATACGTGCGAGGCTTAGACGGCATCCAAGAAGCTCAACCAATATCTATTGTTATCTCATTTTTGATATGTATTGGATTGTTTAAAGTATATTTGAACAAGTTGAAATAAAATTACAAAAAGGGGTTGGACTCACCATCCAACCCCGTAAATCTTTATAAACCTTACTTAAAATATCTATCAAGCATTCCCTTGAGTGCTTTGCCATGTCTAGCCTCATCGCGAGCCATCTCATGAACTGTGTCGTGAATCTCATCAAGACCATACTTCTTAGCGCACATAGCAAGATCTGTCTTGCCCTGTGTAGCACCAAACTCACAATCAACTCTCCATGCAAGATTATCCTTAGTTGATGCTGTCATCTTAGGCTCGATTTCTGATCCAAGTAACTCAGCAAACTTTGCAGCATGCTCAGCCTCTTCATATGCCGCCTTCTCCCAGTAAAGACCTACCTCGGGATATCCCTCTCTATGAGCAATACGTGCCATGCAAAGATACATTCCTACCTCTGAACACTCTCCCTGGAAATTAGCCTTGAGCTGCTCAAGAATATACTGCTTATCTGCATCAGGAATATCAGCGTTATTCTTAACTGTTGCCTCATAAATTCCTAACTTATGCTCAGCAGCGAGTGTCATCTCGCCTTCCTGCTTCTTAAACTTTTCAGCGGGAACGCCACAAACGGGACAATTCTCAGGTGCCTCATCTCCCTCGTGAACATAGCCACATACACTACATACATACTTTGCCATAATTTTACCTCCTATTTATGTGTGGGACTATAATAGATCCCTTTTATGTATAGTCACACCCTATTTTCCAACTAAACTACCTATTAACGTTAGTAAAAAACCTCAGTGATAATCACTGAGGTTACGTTCCCTGAGGGAATCGAACCCCCAACTGATCCTTAGGAGGGACCCGTTATATCCATTTAACTAAGAGAACTAATAAGGAAATTAATGTGTTATCGTGCCTTGCATCCACACATTTCCCTTAAAGCGTCTGCCGACCATAGGCTCTCCAAGGAGATCCTTGCTATTTATGCAGACATCAAATATTATATCCTTTGCCATGAGAGTTATCAAGTATAATTCTTCTTTTGTAAACTCATTTATCTGAGTTTTAAAATCAATTATCTCTCCAATTACAGAATACATGTCACCTTCTATGCCGTAAGGCATAATAGATGTATCTACAATACTCAACATATCCTCTTTGAGAACACGTCCTGTAATCATTGCAAAAGTATCAATATCCTGAACTGTTAATGTCTCTATAGCATCCTCATCACCATTTCTGGCTGCAGCAAGAAGCTCTGTTCTCTTTACCAGCCTCTCAAATCTCTCTGTTTGCTTTGCAGGTTTTGCAACAGGCATTATAATTTTACCTTCCAGTGATAACCCTGTCAGCATAGTAGAGCATTTGATTTTCTGATTCTTAGGTGTTGTTGAGTATTTTTTTAAGTAATCGCATGGATTTTGAAGATAATAAATCAAAGTAACACCTAATCTCACATCCTCACAAACACCAGCGTATGACCACTTATCATTGTGTTTTTCAACTTCAATTTCCTCTTCTGTACTGACATAACTACCCCTAAAATAAGGATAATAGTATTCTACATGAAAAGTCTCTTCATCGATCGTTGATCCACAAACAGCTATTCCTATTCGGTTTCCATATTCTTTTTTTAAATCGATAAAATTAACACCTCCTACCTCACCGTAACAATTTCTTATATCTGGATTGTCAACAGTATCCTTGAGGTAAGGCATCAGTTTCTTATCAGTATCTACTTCGCTAAAGCCTATAGCTCTTAAATATGAATGCATTTTTTCCCTTACTTATAATTAATAGCTCTTGAAAGTGCCTCTGCTTCCTCGTCAGAAAGCATAATCATAGATTTACCACCAACTATTTCCTTGATATAGGTATAGCAGCCTTCTCTTGTATGCATAGCATTGAGAACAAATCCATCGTTCATCTCATTAAGCATTGCTAATGAAAATGAAAGCTTACCACCCATTTCCTGAAGAGCGTTATATTTTACCACACCTATTTTTTGGAAGGTTAATCTAATCTGTGCACGAAGAGCGTCAATATCCTGTTTGCTTTTTCTAGAAGCTCTAACCAACTCATCTACAGTTTCGATGTGTTTTTTAATCTGAAATTCCAGGCTTTCACCATCCGCACCAGACATAAACTCAGAGTAATTACCTTTTAATTTAAAAACCTGAACCAGTGCAATGATTAGACCTATCAACAAGACTACTATCAGAAATGCCATTGCTAAAAATACAATAGCAAAATCTTCACTTCTTAAAAAATTATTAATTGCTGAAATCATAACTTCCCTCGAACATTTGTTTACTGATGATTTTTGAGCATCTCTGTGATTCTGTCAAGATCCTCAGGTGAAAAATACTCTATCTCGATTTTTCCTTTTTTCATATCCTTTGAAACAATACTAACCTTTGTTCCCAATGAAACCTTGAGCTGCTCTTCTAAATTAGTATATATAGCCTTCATCTGCTCATCAGGCATTCCAGACACTATTTTCTTTTTATCTTTCTTTTGCTGATTGTGCTGCTTAACAAGCTTTTCAACATCACGCACGTTCATCTTTTCGTCGAATACCTTCTGAGCTATGAGATATTGCTGCTCTGAATCTTCAATACTCAAAAGTGCTCTGGCGTGTCCACTGGAAATAAGATCATCAATTAGCATTTGCTGAACTCTCTCATCGAGCTTAAGTAATCTCATTGAGTTAGTTACTGCCGTTCTACTCTTTGATACTCTCTCAGCTACTTCATCTTGCTTGAGATTAAACTCATTGAGAAGTCTCTTATATGCCATTGCCTCTTCGATGGGATTGAGATCTTCTCTCTGAATATTCTCGATAATACGAAGCTCTGTTGCTTCCTGGTTTGAAATATCCATTACAATAACAGGTACTTCCTTGAGTCCAGCCATCTTTGCTGCACGCCAACGTCTCTCACCTGCTATTATCTCGTAGTATCCATCCCTCTTCTGTACAGCAAGTGGCTGAATTATTCCATGAAGTTTAATTGAGTCAGAAAGCTCAATAAGCGCATCCTCATCGAATTTTTTACGAGGCTGATCCTTATTGGGTTCGATTTTAGAAATCTCTACCATTGACCCATTTTTACTTCCCTCTAGTACTTCGCCATTATCAACCTTTTTTGCAATTATAGCGTCAACTCCCTTGCCGAGTCCTTTTCCTAATCCTTTTCCTAGTCCTTTCGCAGCCATTTCTGTCTACCCTTTCAATATTATAGCCTACCTTCTAGTTCTGTACTACTTCCTTCAAACGTATCTGTCTGTCCCTTATGACCTATTACTTCCTGAGCAAGTGCTCTATAGCTTTCAGCTCCCGCAGACTTTGGATCATATATATTAATTGGCATACCATGGCTTGGTGCCTCTGCCAATCTTACATTTCTAGGAATCATTGTCTTGTATATATTTGTATCCTCTAAATTCTCACGTACGTTTTCCGCTACCTGAACTGAGAGGTTTGTTCTGGAATCATACATCGTGAATACTACACCCTCAATTGTGAGTTCTGAGTTAAGTCTCTCTCTGACTAGTCCAATAGTTCTAATCAGCTGACTTACTCCTTCAAGTGCATAGTACTCACACTGAATAGGTACTAATACTGATTTTGCTGTTGTCATTGCATTTACTGTTAAAATACTAAGTGAGGGAGGACAATCAATTATTACAAAATCATAGTCATCTACTACATAATCGATTGCTTCCTTTAGGGTGTATTCCATATTTTTTACACCTATTAATTCAATCTCAGCTCCTGATAATTGAACATTTGAAGGAATCAAATCAAGATTCTCTATTTCTGTTCTAATGATTGCTTCCTTTGAAGTACACTTTTCAAGTATTAATTCGTATACCGTATACTCCTGCTCATCTTTATCAATTCCAAGTCCACTAGTCATGTTTCCCTGTGGATCCATATCTATTGCCAGCACCTTTTGTCCTGATTCTGCAAGACATGCTGCTAAGTTTATAGATGTCGTAGTTTTACCTACTCCACCTTTCTGATTTGCGATTGCTATTACTCTTCCCATTGTTTCATCCTTATTTTTATATTATTTTCAAAAAAGTGTTTTTGATTATATCACGGATATTTTATTTTTGCTAGATAAAAATGTCACGTGGAATGTTTTTATTTTGTGCAATTAGATGATATCTTTCTTTTATCCTTTAATATGAATAGTTTCGTTTTGTATACTTTTTGAGACTGTATAACAAAACCGCCTCGCCAAGCCCTCATTTTATCCTACGCATGGATATTGCTCCTTGCGGCTTAGGTTGTCAGGCTCGCTGCTGCTAT
>JAZRXQ010000155.1:0-3339 GCA_045600305.1 Lachnospiraceae bacterium | reverse complement strand
CCTACCGTTATGGTAGCACTGGTTCTAAGAACCATTTTTATTATAACAAAACTTTGTTCGATTTTCAATGTTTTTATTAAGGAACATAATGAAAAGCATTAAGCGAAAACAATACAATAAAGACTCCCTACTTTGATGAAAATTTCATTAGAAGCAAGTAGAAAAGGTGGTATTTTTTTCCTCCCTTAAGCGTGTTATGATATGCATACAATGAAGCTATGCATAGATAAACAGATTTAAGGGAGGATTTTTCTATGAAGAGAGTTATAAAAAATATCGGAGTTGTGATGGCATTGATGGCTGGGTTGATGGTAGCTGTCGTGATTCTGTTTGCGGTTATGTGTGGGCAGTCGCCTATGCAGATGGTGGTTAGTGTAATTGATTTACCGAGCATAGTAGGTATACTGGTTTTTGTGGTTCCTGCTGTCTTTATAATGAGAATAAACTCTGATTTTGGCAAATCGTTTATGCTGGGCTCTAAGCAGTATTCTCTTATGCAGCTAAAGAACAGTGTTGAAGCTGTGAGCTCTGTACAAAAAATAATTGTTATCGCTGGAATAGTGGAATTTGTTCTCGGGTTTATAATGATTATGGTACAGAATCCAGAAGGGTCAAAGCTGATGGCAAACCTTGCAGTAGCAGTGCTTGCAATATTCTATACAGCATTTTTTGAGCTAATAATTCTGCCCCTAAAAGTAAATGCTGTAGCTGCAATGAACATAGCGATGGATATGGACGAAGAATAGTCAGGTGATGCCTATGGATAGAGATTATGATGAGCAGATATCCAAAGCTAAATACTTGGAAGCGGTTGCATCATTGGGCTTCACGAAGAAAGAGACAGAGCTAGGATATCTGAAAGTATCGGGATTTAGCAACCAGAGAATTGCGGAAATCATGGGTATTTCTGTGCTGACAGTAAAAAAACATTTCACCCACATATACGAAAAAGCCTGGGTTCCAGGGAAAAAGGAGTTTATAGAAGTGGTGAAAAGCGAATAATTGACAAAGTCCTTCTGTGGGAGTACAATGACAGTGCTTCTGCAGGAGGACTTTTATGCGTAGAATTATATATCACGGGTCAGAAAATAGAATAGAGACACCAATATATGGGTTTGGGAAAAAATATAATGATTATGGCCTGGGATTTTATTGTACGGAGGATTTGATTCTTGCAAAAGAATGGGCTGTCAAAGAAAATATAGATGGTTATGCTAATATATATGAGATAGATGATGAGGGATTAGTTACACTTGATTTATGCGGTGATAGATTTTGCTGTCTGCATTGGATTGAGGTTCTTCTCAGGCATCGTTCATTTGATCTGAGTACGCCTATTGCAAAGGCCTCAGCTGAGTATTTACACAAATATTTCTATGTAGAAATAGATGATGTAGATATTATTACTGGTTATAGAGCGGATGACAGTTATTTTACATATGCGCAGGATTTTTTGAACAATACGATTTCATGTGGCCAGTTGTATGACGCAATGCATTTGGGTGACCTTGGATATCAGTATGTTATAAAGAGCAAGCGGGCTTTCGATGCAGTCAAGGGTGTTGGTTACGAGCTAGCATTATCCTCAGAGTGGTATCCTAAAAAGCTCACGCGAGATAGTCGTGCAAGGCGGAGATATTACGAGATGGATACGATGAAGTATATAAGAGATGATTTGTATATGATTCAGATTATTGACGAGGAGGTACGAGCAGATGATGTACGCCTACGATAAAATATATTTAAGTAGTGCACAAAAATCTCTTGGAACTATGCTTGATGTTGCAGTCAACGAATGGAAGCAGGAGATAGTGAGTTTTTATGACAAATTCTTAAAATCAATTGAATCTATCAGGTTTTCTCGTGGAGATGTTCAGACTATTGCAGGAAAATCCGGAGTGGAATTAGCCTATGATGTATTATCAATTGAAGATAGGATAACTCCTGATTTACCAATCAATAGGAGTAAGGAGTACTGGGCTGGTTGGGTTTTAGCCTACTATCAATGGTATACGGGAATTTCATTTCAGATTTTGAACGATGAGGTGCCTATCACATGTATTGTAGATATGTATAATACTTTTCATGAGATGGATATTATGCAGTCCGTTGATGAGATAAATAGACAAAGACAGGCAAATCGTTGTATGACGTATCTCAAGTATTTCAGGAAGCAAAGCGGACTAACTCAAAGACAGCTGGCAGATGCAACAGATATTCCTGTCAAGACAATTCAACAGTATGAGCAGGGGCTTAAGAGTATCAACAAGGCACAGAGCGAATATGTAATTAGGCTGGCAAGAGTGCTATATTGTAGGCCTGAACAGTTGCTGGAATAGAGATTTATAAATGTGAGTTCAAAAAACAGCGAGGTTTTGAGGATGAAAGAATACAGCTTTTACGGATGGCAGACTGCTGATGTAAAACCAATTGGTGATGAGTATAGATTTATAAAAAATCCTAGACATTTATATGATTTATTGTCTAAAATATGGTGTGCATACACCTGTGCTCCGAGAATGAGAGACGGATGGACCAAAGAAAACATGACAATGGGACAGTGCTCTATCACAGCTTTTCTTGCCCAGGATATCTTTGGCGGAGAGGTATATGGAATTCTAAGGAGCGGCGGCAATTATCATTGCTACAATGTGATTGGAGACTGTGTATTTGATCTCACAAGTGAGCAGTTTGGTGATGAAAAGCTGTCATATGATGACAATCCTATACAGTCGAGAGAAGTACATTTTGCCAAGGAAGAAAAAAGACTGCGATATGAATATATAAAGGAAAAATTGCAGGAAGTAATCAGAAAAGGAGAATAAAAATGGTTAAGCATGTAATTTTATGGAATCTTAAGGATGAGTTAAGCGAGGCAGAAAAAGCCGAGGTCAAGAAGGAAATAAAGGAAGGTCTCGAGGGACTTGCAGGTAAAATTCCTGGATTAGTTAGTATCAAGGTTAACATCGATTATCTTTCTTCATCAAATGCAGAAGTGATGCTAGATTCTGTTTTTGAAGATGAGGAGAGCCTCAAGGGATATGCAACACATCCTGAGCATGTAGCGGTAGCTGATGGTAAGGTTCGCCCATATACTAAGAGTCGTGTATGCATGGATTATATCGAGGACTAAGAGGTGCTATCAAATATTACAGGCTCTCAGCTACGGGAGAAGGTTAGGGATTATATAGTTTTTGATTTTGAGTCAACAGGCGTAAGTGTAAAAAAGGATGACATCATTGAGGTGTCAGCACTTAAGATTATTGATGGAAAAATACAGGGTGAATTTTCAACACTTGTTAATCCTATGCGTCCAATTCCATACTATGCCAGTAAGGT
>JAZRXQ010000154.1:0-21503 GCA_045600305.1 Lachnospiraceae bacterium | reverse complement strand
TATGGATTGTCAGGGGAACACCTCTTATGATCCAGCTTCTTATCATTTTCTATTTCCCGGGACTTGTGTTGGGCAATAATGTATGGGGAAGTGGAGAGGATGGAAGATTTCTCGCGAGCTTGATTGCATTTATAATAAATTATGCGTGCTATTTTTCTGAGATTTACAGAGGTGGAATTGAGGGAATACCTGTGGGTCAGACTGAGGCGGGTCTGGTGCTTGAGATGTCAAAGACTCAGATTTTCTTTAGAGTCAAGCTGCTTCAGATGGTTAAGAGAATAGTTCCTCCTATGTCTAATGAGATTATTACTCTTGTAAAGGATACTTCGCTTGCAAGAATTATTGCTCTCCAGGAAGTTATCTGGGCAGGTCAGGCATTTCTCAAGGGCTATGATGGTATCAGTGGTGTTATCTGGCCTTTGTTCTTTACCGCTGTTTATTATTTGATTTTTACTGGCATTCTCACAAAGCTTTTCCATATGCTTGAGAAAAAATTGGAATTTTTTAGATAGGGGGTGTGACAATGGCTATTCTTGAGGTTAAAAATATTGGTAAGTCTTTTGGTCACACTAAGGTACTAAAAGATATAAGTTTTTCTCTAGAAGAGGGCAAAGCTTTAGCAATTATTGGGTCTTCTGGTTCTGGAAAGACGACTTTACTTCGCTGCCTTAATTTCCTTGAGGTTGCTGGAAATGGTGTAATAAATGTCAAGGGTGAGACTATTTTTGATGCTTCTGTTAAAAAGAAGCTAAAGGACAAGGAGCTTAGACAGTGCCGTTCTCATTTTGGCTTTGTGTTTCAGAATTTTAATCTTTTCCCTCAGTATACTGCGCTTGATAATGTTATATTGGCAAAGGTGCTTGCAGATCAGAAGGCTAACAAGGATTTTTATAAGAATTATAATGAAAATATGGCTGCAGAAAAGGCTTATGGTATGGAGCTACTTGATCAGATGGGGTTAGCTGACAGAGCAAGTCACTATCCTCACCAGCTCTCTGGTGGACAGCAACAGCGAGTTGCTATAGCAAGAGCGCTTGCTAGAAAACCTGATATTCTATGCTTTGATGAGCCTACGTCGGCACTTGATCCAGAGCTAACTGGAGAGGTGCTTAGAGTTATAAGGTCACTTGCAGATCAGAGGACTACTATGATAATAGTCACTCATGAGATGAATTTTGCCAGAGATGTAGCTGATGAGATTATGTTTATGGATCAGGGTGTAATCGTGGAAAAAGGTCCTGCCAGACAGGTTATCGAAAATCCTCAGATGGATAGAACTAAGCAGTTTTTGGCACATTATTATAATAATTAGTTTATTAAAGGCTTCGCTGACGCGGAGCTTTTTTTGATAGTCCTCCTAACAGAGTGCTAACTTATAAATCTTTATTTTCAAAGATGAAAAATATCAGTTGAAAAATAGCTATGATTATTATACTGTAGAATGTATGTAAGATACGAATAGCCGAGGACTTATGAATGCTTAATGTTATATTGGACATCGAAAATAATATAGATTCTGACAAATATATTTTTAGCCCAGACACATATTTTAAATATAATTTTGAAATTGCATGGCTAGAAGATGACTTCGTAAAGAAAATGATATTGGATATAGATAAATCAACTGTTATTTCATCCAATGTAATAGAGAGTCCAATCTTGGGACAGATTGCGCCTGATCGTCTTTCTGGTGGCGTAAAAGCTCTTATAATCATGTATAATGAACCTGATATGATAGTCAATGCATCTGCGTGCGGAGATAACTGTGCGAAGTGGATTCTTGAAATTGGGAAGATTAAGGATTTGACAATCAGACTTGGATACGAGATGGAATTTTCAGAGCCGTTTGAGATGATGATAGCTAATTCGGGAAATACTATACATTCATATATAGAATTCTTAGATGAATGTCAGGAGGTGTGGTAGATGGTAGGAAAATATCACATCACTGTAACTAGTAAGTGGCTGAGATATGATTTTGATGTAAAGCGAAAAATCACTATAATTCAAGGAGATAGTGCTACAGGAAAGACAACACTTATCCAGCTTATACAGGATATTGTAGATGAAAAATCAGGACCTGGTACGAGTCTATATTGCCCAGTGAGTTGTGTGGTTTTGTCAGGAAATCTGACTGACGCGGTAAATAAAATCAATCAGTATACCGAAGCAGTAATTTTTGTTGATGAACAAGAACGGTTTTTATACACTAAGGAATTTGCGGAGAGTGTAATGAACTCTCCTTGTTATTTTGTATTTATAACAAGGGATGATTTGAGTATGCTTCCGTATAGCATAAACGAAATATATTGTCTGAAAAACTCGGGATATTATCAAAATACAAGACAGACCTATAATTCTATGCATCAAATTTATCCAGAACTGTTGGATAACAAAGAATTTATAAATCCAGACATTATCATCACAGAAGATACTAATTCAGGATTTGAGATGTTTGAAGCTGTTGCGAAGGAAAAGGGAATTGATTGTGTTTCCGCAGGTGGTAAAAGTAATGTGGGACGTGCAATTACTGATTACAAGGAAAAATCGATAGTTGCAATTGTGGATGGAGCTGCTTTTGGTGCAGATATAAAAAAAGCGTTGCATAGAGCAAAATATTGCAAAGATGCCCATATATATGCTCCAGAATCTTTTGAATATCTACTATTACAGAGCGGAATACTAGAAGATCGATTTTTAGCTGAATTGAATAATACAGAAGAATATGCTGAATCATCTGAGTATGCTTCGTGGGAAAGATATTATACAGAGTTAATTACAAAATCAACGCAAGGAAGCATTTATAAGTATTCTAAAAGTAAATTAAATAATAATTATCTTACAGAGGGTAACATAAAAAAAGTTAAAAACACCTTACCCTATAATATAGATATGTAAATATGCGGCAGAAGCTTTACAACACGTATAAGGAAAAATCTTTTTTACACCTCTCATTCCAATTGGAGTGGGAGGTGTTTTGTTATGATAGGGGGACTATCAGGTGTACTGATAGTCTCGCTATGTATTGCTAACTGATGCATACGTCTTTCGCTCAGGTCGACGACTTGCTCTGATGCTATAGGAGCTAAAAAAATCGGGATCTCTCCTTCGTCGAGACAAGGTCGCTCTCTGTTAACATCCAACCACAGTTCGCTAAATCCGACATCCCTGTCGGATTTACTCCCGATTTTTTTCCTCCTGCACAGAGCGTCGCGAAAATCGCTTCAATCCGTATGCACTCAGTTACGCAATTACATTAGCGAGCCTATGCGCTACGAGGATAGCAACAAATATGGCAACAGCACATCCCCATAGTGTGACATATTTGATTGCGTCATGCTAACACCTGATAGTCCCCCTAAGAAAAAGAAAAATATTTAAAATTTCCGTGATATGCTCTGTTCATTCAAATATGTTTGTGCTAGTATACCTTCATCAATCAAAAAGTTACGTAGCTTAATCTGATTGTAGTTGAAAACAATAACCTAAAAAGAAGGGATGTGGTTGTTATCGGTGCAGCAGATAGCTTAACAAAAGAATATATGAATAATCCTGCAGTTTTCGCAGATGCTTTTAACATGTATTTATTTCACGGCGATCAGGTGATTAAGCCTGAATCGTTGGAAGAATTAGATACAACAGAGGTCGTTATACCCTATGGTAAAGACGGAGAATTTGTCCACGAAAAAAAGTATAGAGATGTTCTCAAAATCATGAAAACAGACGGAAAAATGGCGTACAGTATTCTTGGGATAGAGAATCAAACAGACATACACTATGCAATGCCAGTTAGGAACATGCTCTATGATGCGATGCATTTATCAAAGCAGGTAGTTGAAAAAGCAAAATTACACAGGAGAAGTAAAGACAAGAATACAAAAGCTGAGTTTTTGAGTGGATTTCATAAGACAGATACACTTATTCCTGTAATTACACTAGTAATATATTGGGGAGCAGATGTATGGGATGGTCCAATGTCACTTAAGGATATGTATTCTAGCGTCAATGAAAGAGTTGACAAATTCCTACCAGAGTATAGAATTAATCTAATAGCACCAGAGCAGATGAGCGAAATCGAAATAGATAGTTTTAAGACAGACCTCAAAGAAGTGATGCTATACATAAAGTATTCAAGAGATAAAGAGAAGCTCAAAGAAATAACATCCGTGGATGAGAGTTTTCGTCATATGAGACGAGAGACAGCAAATGTGCTAAACATAATTACCAATTCGAAGCTAAAGATAGATGAAGGTGAGGAGGAGATTGATATGTGTCTAGCTATACAGCAAATGAGAGAAGATGCTTTGTTAGAAGGAAAAACAGATGCGGCAATTAGGATGATTACTAAAAATAAGCTTTCATTGGGGGAAATTGCAGATTATGTCGCGCTTCCATTGGAAGATGTAGAAAAACTTGCGGCAGAAGTTTTACAACATATATAAGGAAAAATTTTTTTTACACCTCTCATTCCAAATCGGAGTGAGAGGTGTTTTGCTATATTAGAGGGACTATCAATATACTGACTCATAAATCTATATAATAATAATTTTTGACTAAGGAGACCAAAGGGTTTATGATGAAAACCAGCATATGTAAGTATATAGCATTGTTTGCGAGTGCATAATAGATGGATATAACCATTATTATGTAGAATTAAGTTGAGGTGATGATCGTGAATAATCATGATATAGAATTGGCTATCGATATAATAAGAGAAAAGATTCCTTTGAACATGAAGACGCATGCAAAAAAAATTCTTGTGTATGGCTCGTGCGCACGAGGAGACTATACTGATGATTCGGATATAGATGTGGCGATTATTACAGATTGCGACAGAATGGAAGCTAAGCAGTATGATGATTCTTTAATGGATATTGTAACAGATATTGCGATGAAAACTAATGCTATAGTTGAGTATATCTGTATTCCTGAGCACGAGTTTTTAGAGAAAAAATCATGGTATTTATATTTCAAGAATATTGAAAATGAAGGAAAGTTAATATATGGAGCATCTGATGAAAAACTATATTTGTATGATATGGTAAACGTAAAAAAAGAAACGGGTACCCCATCTCAGCAATAAGCTTTACGGTAACAAACTCGCTTCTTTTCTCATAGAGAATATCATTATACGGGGTGAAAGGCAAGAAAAATTTTAATATGAGAGGACGTGATTGTTATCAGGACAGTAGATGACCTATCAAAAGAGTATATGAGAGGGGACTATCAGAGTTATCATCCCATAGTGCGACATATTTGATTGCGTCATCATAACGCATGATAGTCCCCAATCAAAGGCAAAACTAATATATCTTTATTTTCGCCTTTATTTTCACCTTGAAAAAATCCCTCTCAGGTGATATAGTATACAAGTATTTTGCAAAAAGTGGAGGATGTCTGTATGAAGTACTTGACAAGGTTTGAAAACAGAATAAAATCTTTACAGACAGACAGACAGACAGACAGACAGACAGACAGACAGACAGACAGACAGACAGACAGACAGACAGACAGACAGCTTAGCGAAATTCTGTCTTTTTATAGTTTAAATATGTGGAAAATTCTAAGACATCAGGAGTGTATCCTGGTGTCTTTTTAAATATATATGAAAAATACGAGGAGGAACAAAATGAACAAGATTTTGAAAAAAGCACTTTCTATGATGCTCGCATTCGCCATGGCCTTTGGCGTGATGAGTGCACTTGGAGTAGGTGCGTTGGAAGTTAAGGCAGAGGAGGCGAATGAGACCTTTTTGTCAATTGGAGTTGGGATTAACGATGATGATGAAATTGAACTCTTTAAGCATGAGAATGAGGATACGGCAGATTTCAAAAACTTCACGTGCTTAGGTGACAAAACAGGTTATTTTATTTGTCAGGGAGCAACAGAAGTTTCTGAATTTAAGGTAACAAAAGAGGAAGCTGAAGAGGATTCTGAAATAATTGGTTGTACTGTGGCAATAACAGGAAAAACAGTCACTGTAGAAGGGAAAATCTATCCAATTTTTAGCTATCAAGTCACAGATCTTGGTGAGTATAGTATTGGTGTTGAAGATAAAGAAGGTACCGTACATATAGGTTATGACCCTGAGGCTGCTTTTTACAAAGCAAATGAAAGAAAATTTGAGAATCTTTATGAAGATTGGGCAAATGTATCTTGTAAGGCTGGAGATACATGCTACGTTATAGCAAAAAATAGTGATGAAGCTTCACAGTATAGCGTTAAATTATGGAATGAAGATGAGGAAGAGGACGAGGAAGAGGACGACTGGTACATCGATGCAACTATCAATTCGTATATTACATATGAGGATGGAACTATAACGATTTTAGGTAATGATGATACAAGTAACCATTTTCGTTTGGGGTTATTTAAGACATCAAAAGAAGATACAGAAGAATCAGAAGAATCAGAAGAAGGATCAGAAGATGCATGGGTTAGAACTATAGATTTTGACGTACATAAGCCTCACCTTTGCGTCACACAAGGATGGGAAGATAGAATAAAAAATGATTCGGTTAAAGAGTACACGGATAATAAGTTGTATTTGGACTGCTTTGATGAGCGTTTATCATTTTCATATGTTAATGGTGATGATAAATTTACTGTTCCTACTGAGGTGAAGTGCACTTCAGCTGAGATTACTGATGTAGGTACATTTACTGATGATACAAATATAGCTAAATACATCACCATGAACAATACTGATGTGGTCACATGGGGTAAGGATGAATCTCAGAGTAGAGTATACGATGTTAAATTCAAAAAACTCGGTACATATACATTTGCATGCACAGTAGGTGATAAGCAGTATACCGCAAAGGTAATTGTGAGCCTAGATCCTAATAGCATTTATTTTGCTGATAGCAAGGGTGACTTGGGCGATTGGTTTAAGTATACTTGGGATACAGTTCATAAAAGTGAAGAAGGATTAACAGAGACTATTACAATTAAACCAGGTAATAATGTAAAAAACTATAAGGTATTTGCTGTAGCTGGTGGATTCGGTTACGGTGCAAGAGAAGATGATACAAACTTTTTCTTTAATACTGATAAGGGTAATAAAATTAATTACCTCTATACTAAATACGACAAAGATGGAAAACCTTCACCTGACGGACAGAGGGTTTGTGACGATTTCTTTGAAACTGGAGTAGGAAGTAGTTTTTATAAGGACGATAATAGATCAATTGTAAGCGGAGAACTAACAATTAGCCTCAATCCCGTTGCACACTGGGGTACAGACCTTTTTGTAGTGTGGGAAGTGGAGGAAGATGGAGAAGCTAAAATTAGATCTAAGACATTTGGCTGGGAAGAAAAATATTACAAAGGTGCTAGATATAACCCTCTACCTGACAATGGTAGCACAGGAAAGGGATTTTCTGGTTATATCTTAAGTGATTACGAATATGTTACAGGTGGCCCTGATTGGTGGGTAAGAGAGAATACCAGTCTGAATACAAAGCTTCCTTATGCAGAATCTAACTCAATGCAAAAGGTTCTTGATACATTAGCAGCATGTCCTGTAGAGTATTTTGGATTAGCTACACCTGGTAAAGCCTATATCATGCTAGAGGAGAACTTCGCTGAAGATGATCCTGAAGCACAAAAAATAGCACATACTCCTCAGACAGTATCTTTAGGAAAGAATAAAGGAAATTTCGCGGGAATATATTTCTCTTGTGAGTCTCAGGAGTACAACCAGAAGACATATCTGCCTAAGCCTACATTTGGTGGTGATGACGGTGAATGGTGGTGGTTTGAAGAAGGCTGTCCGGTATCTCCTAAGCTGGCTGAAGCAAATGATGGAAGTAAGCTTTTTTATTTTGATCCGATTTGGCCTTATGATTTGGTAAATGCTGGATATATAGACGGTACCCTTGAAAAATGCAATACAGCTGAGCATAATGATTGTCATGTTATAGTTGGTGGCCCTCTTAATGGATACCATACAGATGGTACTAAAAATAATGATGAGATGAAGGCTATCATTTTAAAAGGATCGCCTCTTGTAAAGGGTGAAGGTGAAGGTCTAAGTTTTTTAGTTGGTAATGATGGTAAGCTCACTGTTGTTGATATCACAGACAATAAGCAGTACATTAATTACGGCGGAAAGACATATAGAAACAAGGGATGGTATAATACCAAGAATGAATTCCCTATTATGTACATCGATGCTACAACAGAGGTTACTCTATATGGTGCATTCCCCGAACTTAAAGACGCGGATGATGCCAATGTCTATATCAAGTATGATAAGGACATGGAAGAAGATGTAAAGGTTTTCATAAATGGTCAAAGATATACTAGGGACCAGATTGAAAGAGGTCTTGTTAAGCCAGAGCCTATAACCACTACTATTCACAACTGGAGTATAGGTGAAATAACAACTACATATAAGGCTTCATTTGACCTGGTTTCAGGGGCAGTAGAAGCAGCTCTTGGTAAGAATAAGAATGTAAATAATGTTAAGATGAAGATTGCACAGGGCAATCAGGAGGCATTTCTTGAGCAGCTTGTTAATGGTAATGGACGCTATAAGTTCTTCTCGCAGGAGGAAATTGATGCTTATACAGCGGGTAGCAGTATTCTTATGAAACTCGATGTGAAATCAACAGCGACTCCTGATAATACAGCGTTTGCTAGAGAAATGACCAATACAGCAAGCAATAATGAGCTTATGTATTTTGACATTGACCTTACAGCGCAGGTTGGATTCTCAGATGCAACAGCTCACCCTGTAAAAGAGCTTGATGATAAGGATTCTGTAGAAATTTCATTTGAGATGACAGCAGATGCCCTAGCAAAGATGAAAAAGGGTGGTAAGGTATACAGAAATCATAATGGAAAGACAGAATCGCTTGAGTTTGAAGTAGACGAAACAAATAGCAAGATTAAATTTAAGACCAACAAGTTTTCAGACTATGCTATTTTACTTGGATCATCTGACAGCGGTACAACTCCTGGCGGTACCACCCCTACCCCTGGTGGAGATTTCCCTAGTGGTGGCGGAGCTGTAGGCGGCGGTGGAGCCGTAGGTGGCGGAGAGTCAAATGTTCAGGTTGAGACCAAGACAGAGACTTTACCTAATGGTACAGAGGTAACTACAGAGACCAAGACCTATACAGATGGTTCTACAACAGAGACCAAAACTGAGACAGCTAAGGATGGAACAGTCACGGAGACCATTACAGCGACTTCTGCAGACGGTAAGACAACTTCTGAAAAGAAGACTGAGACAACCAAGGACGGAGCAGTTACAGAGACAGTTGTAGAAAAGGCAGCTGACGGCTCTTCATTAGAGACCAAGAAGGAAGTTGCAGTAGACGGTTCTAAGGTTGAGACAGTCAAGGAAGTAGCAGCAGATGGCTCAAAGAAAGAGTCTAAGACAGAAACTGCAGTAGATGGTGCAGTAGTTGAGACCAAGGCAGAAGTAGCAGTAGACGGCTCTAAGGTAGAGAGCGTTAAGGAAGTATCTGCTGATGGAAAAACAGTAGAGTCTATAGAGGTCAAGACAGACGAGACTGGTAAGGTAACAGAGTCTGTTGTTGAAATAGAGACAGAGGCTAAGGGCAAGAAGCTCACAGTTGATATGGATGCAGTCACAAATATGATTGCTATGAACGATGGAGCTACTCAGGCTAACACCACAGTTGTACTCACTGCCAACGATTCAAACGGCAATGAAAAGTACACAGTGGAGGTAGATGCCAAGGATCTCAAGGCTGGAGCTAAGCTCACAGTTTATGCTATTGACGAGAACGGAGACCTCGTAATCGTTAATACCACTAAGAACACAGCCAAGGTTACCAAGGATGGCGATATCCAGATAAATATCGCAGGAAATGGAGATTTCAAGGTTGTTACTCCTGCAGAGGCTAAGAAGATTGAGAAGGCAATTGAGAAATCAGTTAAGCCTGCCAAGACTAGCGTAACTGTTAAGGAAGGAAAGAAAACTACCTTCAAGCTTGATAATGGCTGCAATGAGAAGAACATCTCAAAGATTACCTACAAGTCAAGCAATGCTAATATCAAGGTTAGTAAGACAGGTAAGATAACTGTTAAGGGTACAAAAAATGCAACTGTAACCGCAACAGTAACTCTTGCTAATGGCAAGAAGAAGACCATCAAGATGAAGGTTAAGGTAAAATAATAGCGAACGCTATAAGTTAAAAAACTTCTTGACTTGCAATGGTGATATGCGTATAATAGTCAGAGTGCAATGAAAGACCGACAGTTGACGTGCACAATCCACAACTGGAGGGAGGTTGAGTTAGAGATGTCTAGTGTTATCGTAAAAGAGAATGAGACTTTGGACAGCGCATTACGCAGATTCAAGAGAAACTGTGCTAAGGCTGGTATCCAGCAGGAGATTCGCAAGAGAGAGCATTATGAGAAGCCCTCTGTTAAGCGTAAGAAGAAATCTGAAGCTGCTAGAAAGCGAAAGTTTAACTAATTATTTTATCGGATGTGATTATTCACATCCGATTTTTTTTATGAGTCTTTTTGCAAATTGACATAAAATGTTAGAAAACAAAGAAAATTTTCGTAAAATGTCGATTTATTACGTGAAATATGCTATGATACAAAAGACTATGTGTTAATATATGATATTGGGAGTAGTAGTAATGAACGACAAGATTAAAAATGAGATACAGAGACGCCGTACTTTCGCGATTATTTCTCACCCAGATGCGGGTAAGACTACACTTACAGAGAAGTTCCTTCTCTACGGCGGACAGATAAATGAGGCTGGTTCAGTCAAGGGTAAGGCAACTGCCAAGCACGCTGTATCAGACTGGATGGAGATAGAAAAGCAGCGTGGTATCTCAGTTACATCATCAGTATTACAGTTTGAATATGACAATTACTGTATCAATATCCTAGATACCCCTGGACACCAGGATTTCTCAGAGGATACCTACCGTACACTTATGGCTGCAGATTCTGCGGTAATGGTTATTGATGCATCTAAGGGAGTAGAGGCGCAGACTAGAAAATTGTTCAAGGTCTGTGTCATGAGACATATCCCTATATTTACATTTATCAACAAGATGGATAGAGATGCCAATGATACCTTTGAACTCCTTGACGATATTGAAAATGAGCTTGGCATCGCGACATGCCCTATGACCTGGCCCATTGGAAGCGGCAAGAATTTTAAGGGCGTATACGATAGACAGCTTAAGGCAGTGAGACTCTTCTCTGATACCAGAAAGGGTACCAAAGAAGGAGAAGAGAGCCTAATGGAGGCTACTGACCCTGAGCTTAAAAATGTACTAGGCGAGGAGGCTTACGCTCAGCTCATGGATGAGTTAGAGCTTCTTGATGGCGCTGGTGCAGAATTTAATCAGGAAGAGGTCACAGCAGGAGAGCTTAGTCCTGTGTTCTTTGGCTCAGCACTTACTAACTTTGGAGTAGAACCTTTCTTGCAGCATTTCCTTAAGATGACCTATGCACCCTTAGAGAGAAATGCTACTACGGGCGTTATTAGTCCTTTTAATGATGAGTTTTCAGGCTTTGTATTTAAGATACAGGCCAACATGAATAAAAACCACAGAGACAGGGTTGCTTTTATGCGAATTGTATCTGGTGAATTTAAGGCTGGTATGGAGGTCAATCACGTCCAGGGCGGCAAGGCTGTCAAGCTCAATCAGCCCCAGCAGATGATGGCACAGGAGCGCAAGATTGTAGACACTGCATATGCCGGAGATATCATTGGATTATTTGATCCAGGAATCTATTCTATTGGAGATACTCTTACCACCAGCAAGGACAAGTTTGCCTTTGAGGGAATTCCTACCTTTGCACCCGAGCATTTTGCAAGAGTTCGTCTTGTGGACTCTATGAAGAGAAAGCAGTTTGTCAAGGGTGTTACCCAGATTGCCCAGGAAGGTGCTATTCAGATTTTCCAAGAGTACAAGGGCGGTATGGAGGAGATTATCGTTGGAGTTGTAGGCGTACTACAGTTTGATGTACTGAAGTTTAGACTAGAGAGCGAGTACTCGGTTGAGATAAGACTCGAAAATCTCCCTTACGAGCATATTAGATGGATTGAGAATAAGGAAGAAATAGATGTAGATAAGCTATCAGGAACTAGTGACATGAAAAAGATTATCGATATGAAGGGTAATCCTCTTCTTCTCTTTGTCAATGCATGGTCTGTTGGAATGACCTTAGATAGAAATAAAGATTTAAAACTCACTGAGTTTGGACGTAATTAAATGGGAGCTGCAAACACTTTTAATAAAAATAAAGAAAATATTGACGTATTAGTTGCAGAGACGCTTCGCAAATTTATAGGACCTACAGTATTATCAATTCTGGCAACCTGTGTGGTTGGCTTTGTAAATACACTGGTGGCAGGTAGGATGCTAGGAACTGTTGAGCTGGCGACTATGAATATAGGTAGTAGCGTGAATTTTATCTACGCTATGATTGGTTGCCTGGTTGGAATAGGTGGTGCTAGTGCGACCTCTGTTGCCATTGGAAAGCACGATGAAAAGAGAGCTGGTGCTATAACCACAGTCTCTCTTATCTTGGCAATTGTAATATCACTTATAGTGACAGGTGTATTATTAATCGTCTATGATGCGTACCTACAGTTTACCTGTGAGGGAACAGGGGAGCTATACCAGGTGAGTAAGCCTTATATCAGACTTATGATTCTAGGTGGCGGACTCACAACCTTTATGTACTATCCATTTAATTTCCTCAAGGTTCAGGGTAGAACTAATAGCACACTTATTATGTTTGGTGTGTTAATTGTTGCAGATTTTGCGGCGTTATTTACTCTACTTAATCTCGGAGTAGGTGTAGAGGGTATGGCATATACAGTTATTATTAGTACTGCAATCTGTGACCTTACTGGCGTTCTATTAATGGTTAGACGAGGTGGAGAGACTACCTTTGGCAAGGTATATCGTTTTTGGAGCTGTACAGGGGAGATATTTAGATTAGGTGTTGCTGCGGCAGTTAATAATCTATGCAATTTCCTTAGGACTATTGTTCTCAATTATATTTTCCTTAAGTACATGGGAAAGGATGGAGTGTCTATTCTTGCTGCGGCATCTGCGGTACTTAATTTTGCAATGGCATCGGTTGCTGGTGTAGGTCAGGCGGTGGCACCAATCTTAGGCGTATTTTACGCTGAGGGAGACTATAGCAGTATAAAAAATATTATGAAGATTGCACTCAAGGATAGCGTAGTTATACAGATTATAGTGACCGTTGTAGGTGCAATTGCATCAGTACCTTTAGCATACGCTTTTGGTCTGGGTGCGGATGCATTTAGAACAGTAGCAGCAATCTCCTTTGTGCTGGTTTTGGCGAGTCTAATAGTAGGTGGCTTTAACAGTACTATGATTTTTTACTATACAATTGCAAAAAAGACAGGATTAGCACTATTTTTAACAGTACTTAGGGCTTTTGCAATACTTGATTTGTTCTGCTATTTACTTCTTCGTGTCAGTCCAGGCAGTCAGGTGTTCTTTTCGTACATCGCTGCAGAGCTGGCAACCTTAGGTATTAATATGCTTGTTTACTTGGTGGCTAAGCGTAAGAATAACAAGATTAAGACAATCTATTTATTAGAAGAGGACGATGACGAGGGTGTATTTAGAGTAGATATATCTACCAATGCAAATCCTGAAGGGATAATTGATTCTATAAACAAGGTCCGTGCTGAGATAGAAGACAAGGGTCTTGACATGAAAACTGAGATGATGATTCCTCTAGCACTAGAGGAGATGCTTGCTGTAATAGGTAATAATGCATATGATAGCAGCTCGTCAAAACAGCCGGTAGATGTCAGAATCCTCATTAGAGAGGAAAATGCTGTTGTCAGACTTCGTTATTTAGGTAAGCTTTTTGATCCCTTAGAGTATTATAGAATTAAGACTGAGTCGCTATCAGAAGAGGAGCTTTTGATGGATGATTCCCTAGGAATCAAGCTTATAGTAAATGCAGCAAAAGAGGTTGATTATTCTAGAACTCTTGGAATGAATAACCTTGTGGTGAGAGTATAATGGATTTATCCAGGACAAAAAATTTTATAACTGAAAAAGTCACAGTACAAAGAGATGATGGCGGAGAAATGGAATTTGTCTTTAGACCCTATAGTAAAGGGGATGAAGAACAGATTGTTTCGCTGATCAAGAGTGAGTATGGCGACAGTTATGGTAGAAGAGAGTTCTATGACCCGGAGTATCTATCTTTGGCACAGACCATAGAAAAAGAGATTTTCTTACTGATTTTACATCAAGAGAGATTAATCGGAATGGTTGTCATGTTCATAGATAAGGACACAGATTCCATTGAGCTTGGAACACAGGTTCTACTGCGCGAATACAGGGGGCTTGGACTTGCCAAGAGATTTTTGGATTATGTATATCCTCTGACTGCAAGCTTAGGTCCACAGTGTATTACTGCTGAAGTAGTGGCATTTCACAGTAGTACATCTACAATGTGTGAAGAAGAAGGAATGGTTGCTACAGGCTTTATGCTAGGGTATCTGGATTCTGCCAAATATAACCCTAAATACGCTATACCGCAGGTAGATAGACAGTCCCTCACGTACTATATTTTACCTGTTGAAAAAAAGGATGCGGGAAAGGTTTATGTGCCAAAATGCGTATCAGATTTTGTGGCTAGCAGGTACGAGCACTTGGGTGTAAATGCAGAGCTTGTGACTGAGGATGCTGATAGTAGTGCATCGGGCGAAGGCTCCTTTGAGCTAGTAGAGGATGCGGTCTATAGCTATAGATTTATTACTGTAGATAGCTATGGAACTAAGCTTGTTGATAAAATACTAGAAGCTATGTGTTCTGACAGGGAAGAAAACTGGACTTATAGCCTTAAGCTTCCTATGGATAGCCCAGGGATAGGTAGCTGTTTTAATAAGCTTAAAGAGGCAGGCTTTTTCTTTTCAGGAATCCTACCACTTGTGGGAGATAGAGACTATATTTTGATGCATTATTCAAAAGGTTATGAGCTGGGCTTAGAGTATCTTAAGCTGACAGAGGATGCAAAAAAGATAAGAGATTATATTATTGCATGTAGATAAAGATGATAATTTAGGAGGACACATGAAACTCAAGACAAGGATTACCAGGGCTTTTTTGATAATTATTATAGCACTTGTTTTATTCTTTGTAGGAACAATGCTGATAGGATTTAATGTCATCAGAGGACAGATTTCTGATAACAATGAAAAGCTTCAGTCGATTACTGAGGAGAACACCACAGAATCGATGAATAGCGTCGTTGAATCCTATATGACCAGTATGTCAGAGTCAAAGGCAAGTGAAGCGGACCAGTCATTTGTGCGACTAAAGTCAATTGTTGAAAATATGGCGGGCGTGGCTGAGGAACTCTATGACAACAGTGAAAATTATCCTCATGGAGTACAGGTTGCAGAACCTGATGCAACTAATGATGGGGTACTCAGTACTCAGATACTATACGCTAAAGAATATGAGGCAACTAAGGCTAGCGTTAAGGAAGAAGGACTATTAGGTCACGCAGCGTTAATGATTAAGACTGTAAACGCTAATAATGATGCTATTGCCTCTAATTATCTTGCTTCAGAAAAAGGCTTTGTAATCATGGCTGATTATACCTCTGCCTCTAAATTTGGAGAGAATGGAGAAGTTGCACCTAATGATCCCAGAACTAGACCCTGGTATATAGGTGCTAAGGATGCCGCTGGAACATATTTTACATCAGTTACACTGGATGCACATGGCAATGGTTCAGGAATCATGTGTGGTGCACCATTTTACAATAAGGGTGAGTTTGCAGGTGTAGCTGGTGCTGGAATGTACCTCAACAATATACAGGCAATGGTAGAGGATGAAAACCTGACAAAGCTTGGCAAGGCATGTATAATAAATGAAGCAGGTCAGGTTATCTTTTCGGGTTTTGAGGAGAGTATATTTGCAACAAAGCCTGATGATTTGACAGATGTCAGAGATATAACTGAGGGAGACTTAAATGCACTATTTGTCAGTGCACTTAATGGAGAGTCGGGTCTGACAGATGTAGATATTAATGGTACTAACTATTACATAGCATATGCACCTATGAAGACTGTTGGATGGAGCTTTTTAACAGTCGTTGAGGAACAGCAGGTATTAGCACCTACTGTGGAGCTACTTGCAACCATAGGAGAGGCTGACGCAGAGGCAAATGCGGCAAATGAGTCAGTCATGGTATTTATTTTTATTATCACAATTATTGCAGCAATTGCAGCAATCGTGGTATCACTTATTGTCGCAATTAGCATTTCAAAATCAATAAGTAATCCAATAAATAATCTAACTACTAGAGTTCAGGAGATTAGCGGAGAAAACCTGGATTTCAAATACGATTTCAAGGCTAGTGGGGAGACACATATTCTCGCAACGTCTTTTGAGACACTGACGAAATCTCTTAAAAAATACATTTCTGAGATAACAGAGATTACCGCGGAAAAGGAGAGAATTGGAGCTGAGCTTAATGTCGCTACCAAGATTCAGGCTGATATGCTTCCTTCAATATTCCCTGCTTTCCCTAGAAACGGAGAGTTTGATGTATATGCTTCTATGGATCCTGCAAAGGAGGTCGGTGGAGATTTCTACGATTTCTTTATGGTAGATGATAGACACCTTGCTCTAGTCATGGCAGATGTATCTGGCAAGGGAGTTCCTGCGGCACTGTTTATGGTTATTTCCAAGACACTTCTCAAGAACAACGCGATGCAGGGTATATCACCCTCCGAGGTACTATATAAGACTAATAACGAATTATGTCAGGGCAATGACGAGATGATGTTTGTTACAGTATGGCTTGGAATCTTAGACATAGAGACCGGCGAACTCACCTATGCAAATGGTGGTCATGAGTATCCCGCTGTTATGAGAGCGGGAGGTGACTTTGAGCTTGTAATCGAGGAGCATGATTTGGTTCTTGCTGCTATGGAGGGAGTGCCCTTCAAGGAACACAGTATCAAGCTTAATCCAGGTGACAGACTCTTTGTCTACACAGATGGTGTACCTGAGGCTACAAGCACTGAAAATGAGCTTTACGGCACAGACAGGATGCTTGATATATTAAATGCAAACAAGACCAATTCACTTGAAAACATGTTAAAGAGTGTCAGGGCAGACATTGATAAGTTTGCCGTTGGAGCACCGCAGTTTGATGATATTACAATGTTAGGCTTTGATTATATGGGAGCGAAAAAAGTGGAACTGACAGTACCTGCAACAGATGAAGAATTAGTGCATATCCAGTCTGTTATCGAGACTGAGCTTGAGAAGAATAATTGTAATCCTGCGACCACTGTATCTATTATGATTGCGGTGGAGGAGATATTCGTAAATATTGCGCACTACGCATATCAGGATGAACCTGATCAGTCAAAGCATACAGCAATAGTTAATATTTTAGTAGACGGCGAACCTAAGAAGATTTCAATGGAATTTATAGACAGAGGAATACCTTATAATCCCCTTGAAAAGGAGGATCCTGATATCACACTTTCTGCCGAGGAGAGAGGTATCGGAGGACTTGGAATCTATATGGTTAAGCAGTCAATGGACGAGGTAAGATATGTCCACGAGGATGGCTGCAATAAATTGACACTAATTAAGACAATAGAGTAGATAAAAGAGAGGGCTTGTCCCTCTCTTTGTCATTGTTTTGTCACTCTTAAGTAGTAGTATGACAACATAAAACAGAATCGGAGAGTATTATTATGTCAGTACAATCACTTATTCAGGTAAATATCGAGTCTATGCTTGTCATATTATGTATCTCTATTTGGATACTTACTAAGGTGTGGACGAGAGATTACAAGCAAAAAATTCGTTATATCTGGACCCTTGACCTTCTCACAGTTGGAATGCTAGTGTCAGATATTCTTGCAATTATCTACAGAGGTAATGAATCAGTAGAGGGATATTATATAGTGCGCGCAGCCAATTATTTTAACTTTATGTTCCTCTATGCGATGTCACTTTTTATGTGTTATTTCTTGAATTACATATTTGAAAAGCCTACCATAGGAAGAAGGAGGATATTGGCTTCCAAGGTTATATCAATAGGTACGATGGTAGTGCTGCTACTCAATTTGTTTATTCCCTTCATGTATGATTTTGACGAGCATAATAGGTATTTCAGAAAAAACGGCTGGTACATCAACACTGTCGGACAGGTTTTAGTAATTATACTGCTTGCGACAATTGTTATACAGCTGCGAAATGAGATAGAGTCCAGCGTATTTTGGATGGTATTAACAGAGATACTGATGCCACTTATAGCTTCAGTGGTACAGCTATTTATATATGGATTTTCAATAACTAATATTGCTGTAGGTGTTACACAGATACTTCTCTTCATGATTCTATTCAGGTATCAGGAGGTCAAGATAAAGGAGAGAGATATACAGATTGGCGAGTACAATGCCAAGCTGATTCTAACGCAGGTACAGCCACACTTTATGTTAAATACACTTACTACGATTAAGTACCTCTGCAAGCACGACAGTGAGGTAGCGGCGGAGACAATTACAGACTTAAGTGTGTACCTCAGGAACAATATGGAGTTTGCTCAGACTAAGGAGATGATAACCTTTGAAAAGGAGCTTGCTCATATCGAAAAATACGTATCAATTGAGCAGAAGAGATTTGGAGACAGAGTAAAAATCAAATACGACTTAAGAGAAAAAGATTTTTGTCTACCTCCTTTATCAATTCAGCCTCTTGTAGAGAATGCCATTAAGCATGGTATTTCTAAAAAGCGAGAGGGTGGAACAGTAGAGCTATCGACCTGGCGAGGTGTAGACAAGATACATATAATTGTCAAGGATGATGGAATAGGCTTTGACGTGGATCAGCCTTTTTCCAGCGACAGGGTACATCTCGGATTAGAAATCGTAGAAGAGCGAATCAAGAGGATGTGCAACGGAGAGGTCGACATAACCTCAGAAGTAGGAAATGGAACCATTTGTGAGATCACAATACCAATAGAGTTTAAGTAGGAGAAAGATTATGAATATTATAGCTATAGATGATGAACCCTTTGCATTAGACCTCTTATTAGAGGCTATAGATGAGGCTAGTCCAGAGGCTAGCGTAAAAGGCTTTTCAGACCCTGATGAACTAATAGAATATGTCAAGGATAATCCAGTGGATATCGCTTGTCTTGATATACAGATTTATGATATTCTAGGAACAGATTTAGCCAAGAAAATCAAGGAAATTAAGCCTCGCATCAACATCATTTTTGTGACAGCCTTTGGAGATTATTTAAGTGATGCAATGAAGATGCACGCCAGTGGATATCTAAGAAAACCGGTTACAGCAGAGGATATAAAAAGAGAGTTTGCAGATTTAAGATATGATGTAGAGGCAGAGGAGAAAAAGCCAGGGCTTAAGGTCAAGTGCTTTGGTAGCTTTGAGGTATTTAATGCTGATGGTGAGATAGTACATTTCTCAAGAGCTAAGTCCAAGGAAGCCTTTGCATATCTCATATGTAAAAATGGCTCAAGCTGTACGGTTAGTGAGCTTGGAGGAACGCTCTTTGAGGACGAGCCATATGACGAAAAGAAAAAGAATTATATCCAAAAGATAATCTCATCAATGATCAGGGATTTAGAGGCTGTAGGAATGGGAGCTGTAATCAGAAAATCCTACAATAGTATTGCACTAGATGTGGAGCTTATTGACTGTGATTACTATCATTACCTAAATGGTGATGTTAAGCTAGAAGCTGTTTTTCATGGAGAGTTTATAGAGCAGTATTCCTGGGCTGAGTACTACAATGATTTTTATTTTGAGTAAATAGGTAAAAATACAGCTAGAGATGATAAATGTAGAGGGTAGGTATGGACAATTTCAATGGTTTTATTAGAAAGAACAAGACAATAGGGGGCTTGGAGACTGAAGTAAATAACGAATTCAAGCAAGATATGAATGCGTCCTTAATAAGTAATTGGACTGTAGTAGAAAAGAATGAGCTCCTTAAGGATGAGATAGAGGAGAAGAAGGAAGAGAAAAGTGAAGAGATAAATCTCAACAAGTCCCTTTCTCTTGATAGTATCAACCTAAGTGGCTTTGGACATTTGGAAGAGGAAAAAGAGAATAATATCATAAATACATCTTCGGTTAAGGCTGAAGATGTAATTGGCGTGCAAGAAAAGAAGGAGATAGTAAGGGACTATCCCCCCGTAGTCAAAGCTATTGAGGATGCAGCAAATTTTATGGATGCAGAGACTAGCTTTAAATCAGATATATTCCTAGATGCGCAGTCCAAGGTCAAGGACTTTATTAGTGCTACCAAAAAAATGGGCAATCTCTTACCGCCTAATGGATTAGTGATGGAGTACTATGAGGCGAGAAATGCAATAAGTGCGTATCTCAAAAACTATGCTGGCAAGAAGAGAAAAACAGTAGGCAAAGCCCGTATGGAGAAGATGACAAAGCTTCTTGGTGAGTTTGAAAAAATTGACTTTGAAAGAAAGCTCAATGTAGAGGAGTATGCCAACGTAGTAAGACCATTTTTAGGAGAGGATGCGACCGATACCACTAATACTATATCTAAAGGCTTTAATGACCAGTTAATCAAGATAAACGCGCTAGATGCTAGTGGTGGACTTACTAGTAATATGCTACCTATAGATAAATTTAAGCGTATCGTAAAAGAAGGTAGCGCAAGTGAACTTGTGGCTGCCCTTATCCAATCTATCAACTATGAGAAAAACCAATATACAACAGATGATCCCAAGACCTATGTAGATACCAATAAAAAGAAGCAGTATCAAGAAGCTTATGACCAGGCGGAGAAGAAGGTGCTTGACAATGAGGCATTTTCTAAGGAATTTGTAAAAACAACATTTTCTTGCCTTGCTACATTGGCACCCAAGGTTATCAAGCGTTATGACAAGATTATAGCCGAGGAGAATTTAAACAAGAAAAGCCTTAGCCAGGATGATGCTATTTTGGTGAAAATCAAGCTTTCAATGACTCCAGAGTTTAGAGACTATGATGTCATCATGAGCGCCTATGAAAAGCTGGGGATTATGATGGACTCATATAGTACAGATTCTTTTAATTTCCTCAAGAAGGAAGGTATTCTTGCTTCCGTTGATAAGCTTTCGAATATGCTTGGTTATGATGGTATTTCTGCAGCACTTAGCAAGGCAAAGGAATCCAAGGACGCTAGAGTAAAGGTAGCTTATCGAAAGTATATTGAGTATCAGAGTGAATATGCAGATAGAAAGCTTGAAACAGGCTACATAAAGAGAGCTGATGGTAAATTGGAGTCTGTTGCTAAAAATTATGATGCAGGAGAATTAGCATCAGAGTTTCTTAGAACAGGAAGAAAAAAATCCAATGACATTATAAATGACAAGGTATCAGGTGGAGATAGTCCAGAGATGTCTCTACTTAAGTCTGCGCTTAAGGCACTTGAAAACCAGTTGAGCACAGGCGGCGATATCACAGAGATGAGATTAGATGACG
>JAZRXQ010000153.1:0-47706 GCA_045600305.1 Lachnospiraceae bacterium | reverse complement strand
AATTATCACGAGAAGGAATATGAGGTCACAGTTGATAAGAGTATAACAGGTGATTTTATAAAAGCTATGTCTAGTGGAGTTGAGATTCTTGACACGAGGACGCGTCCCTGCAAGGTAAATAAGACATCTGACAAGAGCTTTAATATTGTTTTGACTCAGGGACTTAATAGACAGATAAGACGAATGTGTGAGACCTTGGGCTATAGAGTTAGAACACTTCACAGGGTAAGGATTGTAAATATTACTTTGGGAAAGCTTGCTGTTGGTCAATACAGACAACTTTCTAAGGCTGAGGTGGAGTTATTAAAAAAGAGTATTTATAGCAATGGATGAGAGAATAGAGTACGACAATCTAATAAAAGAAATCAATACTCATATGGATGCATATTACAATAATGATGCACCTACAATTTCAGATTTTGAGTATGATATTATGATGCAGAGGCTTAAGAGCATTGAAAAGGCTCATCCAGACTGGGTAGTGGCTGATTCACCTACGAGAAAGATTGGTGGAGTTGCAAAGAGAGAGGCAGGAATAACTGTTACACATAACGTGCCGATGCTCTCTATCGAGGATTTATTCACAGAGGATGACGTAATCAAGTGGGTTGATGAGGTACTGGCTAGATACCCTGATGCGACCTTTAGTGTTGAGCACAAGATAGATGGTCTATCAATGTCGCTTAGATATCAGGATGGCAAGCTTATCCTTGCAGAAACTAGAGGTGATGGCTTGGTTGGCGAGGATGTGACAGCCAATGCATTTGTGATTGATGATGTAAAAAAGGAAATAGATATAGCTGGCTATCTCGAGCTTAGGGGCGAGGTTTATATGACGCACGCTAGCTTTGATAAATACAATAAAAAGCAAGAGGATATGGGAAAGAACATAGCCGCAAACCCTAGAAATCTTGCAGCTGGCACTCTAAGACAGCTTGATCCCAAGGTCACAAAGGAACGCGGTCTTAGTATGTTTGTTTTTAACGTGCAGGATGCTTCGGAGGAGAATAGTAGCTTTTTAGATTCTCATATTGCTGGAATGGATGCCTTAGAGAAGCTTGGCGTTAGGACCACACCTCATTTTCATTGCAGGAATGCAAAAGAGGTTATAGAGGCAATTAGGGCGATAGGTGATAAAAGAGGCGAGTATCTATATGATATAGATGGAGCTGTGGTAAAGATTGACCAGATTGCTTATAGAAGAGATTTTGGTTCTAGCAGCAAATATTCAGCAGGTCATGTTGCCTTCAAATATCCTCCAGAAGAAAAAGAGGTTACCATAGAAGAGGTTGAGGTGGCTGTCGGAAGAACTGGAAAGCTTACTTTTAGAGCTAGATTTGAAAATCCCGTCAGACTCTGCGGTACCAATGTACTTAGAGCAACACTTCACAATATAGATTTTATTCATTCGATGGGGATTGCACCTGGGTGCAAGGCAATATGCAGAAAGCAGGGAGAGATTATTCCTGCAATCGTTTCGGTCACAGAAAAAGCAAAGAATATTTATGAGGCTCCTACTACATGTCCAGCGTGTGGAGGTAGACTCTTTAGACAAGAGGATACCTGTGACATATATTGCGATAATCCTACCTGTGATGCTCAGCTTAAGAGGAGAATATCTTATTTTGCATCGAGAGATGCCATGGATATCAAGTCCTTTGGTGAGGTTTATGTAGACAAGCTTGTAGATATGGGACTTATTAAGGATGTGTCTGATATCTATAGATTATATGAGCATAGAGAAGCCTTAATTGAGTCTGGAGTTATTGGTAAGGAAAAAAATACAGACAAGATTCTCGCGGCGATAGAGGCATCAAAGACCAATGATGCCAATAGGATTCTCACAGGTCTTGCGATTAGAAATGTCGGCAAGACGCAGAGTAAATCGCTTATCAAGCATTTTGGCTCTATAGAGGCACTTTCTAATTCTTCACTAGAGGAGCTGACTGGAATAGATGATGTGGGTGAAGTTACTGCTAAGTGTATAATTCAGTTTTTCTCTAATGATGAGAATAAGAGAATTGTAGCTGACCTTATTAGTCTTGGCGTAAATATGACAAGTGAGCTTGTGGAAAATGCCACAGATGTCCTTGCTGGAAAGACCTTTGTTATCACAGGAACCTTGCCTAGTCTTTCTAGAAATGAGGCAGCACAGCTTATAGAGTCAAATGGCGGAAAATGTACAGGCTCTGTTAGTAAAAAGACAGATTTTCTTCTTGCTGGTGAGGCAGCGGGTAGCAAGCTTGATAAGGCTAACGCCTTGGGAATTCCTGTCATTGACGAGGATGAGTTAAAGAAAATGATTTTTGGAGAATAGGGATTATGCCGTTAAAGGTGCAAAATGACCTCCCGGCAAGGGAGATCCTTGAAAATGAAAACATATTTATAATGGATGAGAATAGGGCTTCTCATCAGGACATTAGACCGATAGAGATAGTGATGCTCAATCTGATGCCTCTAAAAGAGGATAATGAGCTTCAGATGCTTAGGTCTTTATCTAACACGCCACTACAGGTAAATGTGACGTTTATCAATGTAAAGAGCCATGAGTCGACTCACACCTCAAAGACTCATCTTAATAAGTTTTATCTTACAATTGATGACATTAGAGATCAGAATTTTGATGGGCTTATTATTACGGGTGCTCCAGTAGAAAACATGAGCTTTGAAGAGGTTGATTACTGGGATGAGGTTGTTGAGATAATGGACTGGGCCGAGGAGCATGTTACTAGTACTCTTCATATTTGCTGGGGAGCGCAGGCGGGGCTACATCATTATTATGGATTAGACAAGAAGCAGATGAACGCCAAGGTTTTTGGTATATATGAGCACAGAGTGTTAAACCGCAAGGTTCCTCTTGTGCGAGGCTTTGATGATTTATTTATGGCACCTCATTCTAGACATACAGAGGTAAGTCTTGCTGATATTGCATCAGTTGATGATCTGACGGTTCTCGCAGAGTCCGAAGAGGCAGGCGTTTTTCTTGCTATTGATAAATTGGGAAAAAAGATTTTTGTTATGGGACATCCCGAATATGACAGGATGACTCTTGACAAGGAATATAGACGCGATAAGGGACAGGGGCTTGACATTGCAATCCCAGTCAACTATTATCCAAATGATGACGACACAAAGAAACCAGTGTTATCTTGGAGGAGTCACGCTAATATACTGTATTCTAATTGGCTTAATTACTACGTATATCAGCAGACACCCTATGATTATATTAAAATTAAAGATTAAAGGAGATTTTTTAACATGGCATTATTAAAGGAGTGGCGCGATTCAGCCTATAACGAGAACATTGAGCCCAAGAAGCTTGAGGCATTTTGGAATAATTATTTTATGCTTGAGAAGGGCATTTATGAGAAATTATTAGCAGAGCCTGATACAGAGGTTAAGGGAACTGTTAAGGAGCTGGCAGAAAAATACGGCATCTCTGTTTTTGAGATGACAGGTTTTTTAGATGGAATTAATGACAGCTTGGTTAATCCTAATCCTATTGATACAATGGAAGAGGATACAGAGGTTTCACTTAAATTTGACAAAGAAAAGCTCTATATGAACATGGTTGATGCCAAGGCTGACTGGTTATACAACCTTCCTCAGTGGAATGAGATTTTTGATGAGGAAAAGCGTCATGAGCTTTATTTAACTCAGAAAAAATCAGGAACTGTACGTCGTGAAGGCAAAAAAGTAGGACGTAATGATCCCTGCCCTTGTGGAAGCGGTAAAAAGTATAAGGTGTGTTGTGGTAAATCATAAGGAGGGACCCACGAAGTGGGAGGATTCCTTATGATATGAGCAAACAATTTATTGGTTGCGAATTAAAAATAAAGGACCACGAAGTGGTGGAACCTTAAGATATGAGCAAACAATTTATTGGTTGCGAATTAAAAATAAGAAGCCACGAAGTGGTGCAATTTATTGGTTGCGAATAGAGGTAAACAATGAATTATAATATTAATTTCCCTAATTTGGGAATTTACTTTGATTTTGTTCCCAAGAGCTTTAATATTGGCAATTTCCCAGTAGCACTATACGGAATTATCCTTGCTCTTGGTATGGTGGGAGGACTTTTTGTTGCTCTTGCTTTAGCAAAGGCCAGTGGACAGAAAAAGGATACTTATTATGACCTTTGTATATGGGGCATAATAGTATCTGTCATCTGTGCGAGAATTTATTATGTTGCATTCTCGTGGGATCAGTACAAGGATAATTTGCTGGAGGTTTTCAACCTAAGACAGGGTGGAATCGCAATTTATGGTGCGGTAATAGGTGCTATAGGTACGGCAATTGTGCTGTGCAAGATAAAAAAAGTCAACTTCTTTGTTATTGTTGACACCGCCATAAGTGGTCTTATAACAGGTCAGATAATTGGACGATGGGGCAATTTTGTAAACCGAGAGGTTTTTGGTGAATATACAGATAATGTATTTGCCATGCAGTTACCTGTTGATATGGTAAGACCTCAGGATATATCGCCGCTTATTAAAGAAAATATCGTCAACATAAATGGTATTGATTACATCCAGGTTCATCCGACCTTCCTGTATGAATCGGTTCTTAATCTAGTTGTACTTGGAATTATGCTTTTCTTTTTCTTCCACAAGAGCTACAACGGACAGATACTACTTATATACATTACGGGCTACGGATATGTAAGAGCTTTTGTTGAAGGTATTAGAACTGATCAGCTTATGATACCGAATTCGTCTATACCTGTTTCACAGCTTGTAGGATTTATTTGCGCAGTTGTTGGAACAGTGTTACTCATTATATTCGGAATAAAAGCGGCCATCAAGAACAAGCAAAACAAGCTTGCTGAGGCGATTGTTGAAGCAGGTGGAGATGGAATGAGCATCAACAATAAAACTGAATAAATTAATTTTTGCCGACCTATAGGGTCGGCTTTTTTTTGCGAAAAAATACGAAAAAATAGTTGAAAAAATTGGGAAATGGGTGTATTATGTGGTAGAAAGTGGTAAGAAGTGGATGAAAAGTGGAGGAAAGTGGTTAATTGTTCAACGGAGAGTACACACATTCAATAGATGAAAAGGGTCGAAGTGTTGTACCTGCTAAGTTCAGGGAGAGCTTGGGCGACACCTTTATGGTGACACGTGGCTTTGACAACTGCCTTTTTGTATATCCCATGGATGAGTGGGCTAGACTTGAGGAGAACATTATGAGTTCTTCTAATTCATCCGGGGATTCAAGAAAATTCCAGAGATTTTTCTTTGGAGGAGCTACTCAATGCGAGGTAGATAAGCAGGGACGAATCAACATACCGCCTCACTTGAGAGAGCACGCTGGACTTACCAAGGATATTGTCTCAGTTGGAGTACTCAAAAGAGTAGAGATATGGGACAAGAAAAAATGGATGGATGCTACCAGCTTTGACGATATGGATGCGGTTGCAGAGAGTATGGCAGAGCTTGGAATCAATATTTAGGGATAGAACGAGGGACAAGGATGTCGTCTTCATTTAATCACAAATCAGTTCTCTTATTTGAGACTGTGGATGGACTTAATGTCAAGGAAAACGGAATATATGTCGACGGCACTATGGGCGGCGGAGGTCATTCGTACCAGATTCTAGATAGATTGGGTGCGAAGGGCATGCTGATTGGAATAGATCAGGACGAGGATGCTATTGCTGCTGCGACTAATCGTTTGTCAGTTTTTGGAGACAGGTTCGTAGCAGTCAGATCTAATTACGAAAATATTAAACAGGTGCTTGAAGATAAGGATGTTAGAGCTGTAGATGGAATAGTTTTAGATTTAGGTGTTTCATCATACCAGCTGGATACTCCTGAGAGAGGCTTCACCTATAGGGTGGACGACGCACCTCTTGATATGAGGATGGACAATAGGCAGGTGCTTACTGCTGAAAAAATTGTCAACGAATATTCCCAGAGTGAGCTAGCAAAAATAATAAGCGATTACGGCGAGGATAGATTCGCTAAAAATATTGCAAAGCATATATGCGCAGCAAGAGAAAACGGTCGCATAAAAACAACAGGACAGCTCAATGAGATTATTAGAGCGGCTATTCCTGCCAAGGTACGCGAGACAGGCGGACATCCTAGTAAGCGGACATATCAGGCTATCAGAATAGAGGTAAATCATGAGCTTGATGTATTGAGGAATAGCATTAGCACAATGCTTGACCTGTTAAATCCTGGCGGAAGACTATGTATAATAACGTTTCATTCGTTAGAGGATAGAATAGTAAAGCTTGCTTTTAGAGACGCAGCTAATCCTTGCACCTGTCCGCCTAGCTTTCCTAAGTGTGTATGTGGCAAGGTGTCAAAAGGAGAGGTTATTACAAGAAAACCTATCTTGCCAAGTGAAGAGGAGCTTTTAGAAAATTCCAGGTCACAATCGGCGAAGCTTCGAATCTTCGAGAGAAAGTGATAGAAAGAATAAGAGGGAATCGTTATGACAGATTATAATAGATATTATGAGATGGGAACAACTGCAAGAGAGCTTGAAAACGAGATTTTTTCAGAGCCAGTAAAAAGAGAACGCCCTAATCCTAAAAAAGATAGAGAAGCTATAAGAAAGCGTCAGATAGCTAGACGTAATCAAGAAAAAGCCCTTACTATGACACCTGGTTACGTTGTATTTCTTTCTGTTATGATAGCCTTTACATGCGCAGCAGCTGTTTTGTTTATCAAGCTTCAGACAGATGCTAACGTATATACTGACAGAATAGCTATTTTACAGGACGAGGTAGAGCATCTTAGAGTTGACAACGATGCATATGAGAAGAGGATTACATCCAATACGGATTTGAATGCTGTTGTTGTGGCAGCTAAGAATTTAGGTATGAATTATCCTTCATCAGATCAAGTTGTATATTATTCACTTGACACAAGCGACTACATGACGCAATATAGTAGTGTGAATTAATATGCACACAATATGTTGTGGTGCTTGTGAGGTGTAGTTTTGGCTATTCGAAACAGAGAGAAAAAAGAAAAGAAGTTTACTTTTTCAATGAAGAGAACTCTTCTAGTCTTTTTTGTACTCATTATCGTGTGCTTAATAGGGCTGATGGTGAGAGTTAGCTTTTTGCAGCATTCTGAAGGAGATAGCTACACCAAGATAGTACTTTCTCAGCAGGAGTATAATAGTGAGACAATTCCCTATAGGAGGGGAGATATAGTTGATTGCAGGGGAACAGTCCTAGCAACCAGTACGGATGTGTATAGTCTGATATTGGATTGTAAAGTGCTATGTGCCCGTGAAAGTTATATGGAGCCTACACTTTTGGCTCTTTTTTCGTGTTTTCCTGAGCTTGATCAGGATGAAGTTAAGACTATTATTAAGGATAAGCCTAATAGCCAATATAATGTATTACTAAAGCAGCTTCCATATGACAGGATGAAGGCTTTTGTGGACATGCAGAGTGAGGATGCCAGGATAAAGGGTATTTGGTTTGAAAAAAGCTATGTGAGGTCTTATCCGTATTCTACACTTGCTAGCTCAATCATAGGCTTTATAACTCCGGATGGAAGTGGAGTTAATGGTATTGAAAACTATTATGATTCTGCGCTTAGTGGGATAAACGGACGTAAGTACGGATATCTGAATTCTGACAATGATCTTGAAAAAACTGTTAAGGACGCCAAGGATGGGCAGACGGTTGTTCTTACTATTGATGCAAATTTGCAATCTATAGTAGAGCAAAAAATCAAAGAATTTAATGATACCTATACAGGAATATATAGACCAGGAGAGGCAGGAGCTGACCATATTGGAGTTGTGATTATGAACCCCAAGACTGGGCAGGTCAAAGCTATGGCTAACTATCCCAACTACGATTTGACCAATCCGAGAGATTTAAGTGCCTATTACTCAGAGGATGAGCTTGATAGAATGACGGATGAAGAGACTTTAGATGCTCTTAATAGGCTATGGCAAAATTTCTGTGTTAGCTACACCTATGAGCCAGGCTCTACTGCAAAGCCTTTTACTGTAGCTTGTGGACTTGAGACTGGTACGCTAGCAGGAGATGAGGTCTATGAGTGCGACGGCTTTGAGGAGATTTCAAACCATACCATTCACTGTGTAAATATTTATGGACATGGTATGGAAACTGTTGAAAAGTCGCTTATGGACTCTTGTAATGACGCTTTGATGCAGATGTCTTACGCTATAGGCAAGGACAATTTTACAACCTATCAAAAGATTTTTGGCTTTGGTCTCAAGACTAATATTGATTTACCTGGCGAGGCTAGAACCGATTCACTTGTTTATACAGCGGACACTATGAAGACTGTCGATTTGGCGACAAACTCATTTGGTCAGAACTTTAATACGACTATGATTCAGCTGGCTGGAGCCTTTTGCTCGCTAGTGAATGATGGAGAATACTGTCAGCCGCATATTGTTGCTAGAACAGTAGATTCAGACGGTAATACTGTAATTTCTAATGATGGACAGGTCATAAAGCAGACAGTTTCTAGTGAGACTAGCAAACAAATCAGAGGCTACCTTGAAAATGTAGTTGCAGCGGGTACTGGAAAGTATGCAAAGGTACCGGGCTATTCCATGGGAGGCAAGACTGGTACTGCGGAGATTTCAGTTGCAGGTGGTAAGGATGTAGATAACTACCTGGTTTCATTTATTGGCTTTTTACCTTCTGATGACCCTGAATTAGTTATTTATGCAGTTATTGAGAAGCCAAACGTATGGGATCAGGCACATTCAGTATTTGCTCAAAATCTGGTTAGAGAGATTTTAGAGGAGGCTTTGCCATACCTTAATATGTTTCCTGATGAACCAGTTGCTAGTGATGCTCCTACCAATGAGGAGACTACATTGACCTGGGCAGTTGAGGATATAATAGAGCATGATAAAATGCCCGTGGAAATCATAGATACGGTACCTGATTTAGGTATAGATGGTGACGATGACGATTTGGAGGGAGATTTAGATGGAAGTGAATGGAATGCTGATTAATAGTACTGCAATTGCTCTTTGTATTGCTTTTGTAATTGTACTTATTTTGGGACCGATAATGATTCCCTGGTTGAAAAAGCTAAAGGTTGGCAATACCGAGAGAGAGGAGCTAGAGAGTCATCAGTCTAAAAATGGTACCCCCATGATGGGCGGAATTATGATTATTATCGCTGTTTTAGTTGCGAGCTTGATTTTTGTTATTGCATGCGGCTACTACAAGGCTATTCCTGTAATTGCAGTAATGCTTGCTTATGGTCTTATAGGATTTATTGATGACTTCTTGAAGGTTGTTAAGAAGAATAAGGATGGCTTTAAGGCCTGGCAAAAGATGCTTTGTCAGATTCTTGTTACAGTGGGAATGCTTCTCTATCTAAAGCTTAGTGGAGAGGGAATGGAGATTATCGTTCCATTTGCTCATGGACTTACTATTGATATTGGTTTTGCAGCGATTCCTGTTATGCTTTTAGCAGTAATTGGAACAGCTAATGGTGTGAATTTTTCAGATGGTATTGATGGACTTTGCAGCTCAATAACAGCGGTTGTGGCTGGATTTTTTACAGTTGCTGCGATTCAGATGGGATCAGACATTGCTGTAGTAGGTGGGGCAGTAGTTGGAGCCTTATTTGGATTTTTGTTCCACAATTTAAATCCTGCAAAGGTATTTATGGGAGATACTGGTTCACTTGCGCTTGGTGGATTTGTTGCCTCTATGGCATATATGCTCAAGATGCCGGCATTTATACTTATAGTTGGCTTGATTTATTGGATAGAGATACTTTCTGTAATGCTTCAGGTTGGATATTTTAAGCTCACTAAGGGTAAGAGATTGTTTAGAATGGCTCCCATTCATCATCACTATGAGCTTAAGGGCTGGTCAGAGCCTCAGGTTGTTGGAAAATTCACTATTTTTACGATTTTAATGTCATTGGTAGCATACGCAGCTTTTGCGTGGTAATTAGGAGAAGAAAATGGATTTTGGTGGAAAAAAGGTACTTGTAATTGGTACAGGAATTAGTGGAATAGCAGCCTGCGAATTGCTTTATAAAAATGGCGTGGCATTTGTCTTAAATGACAGCAATGAAAAGCTTGATGTTGATGCGCTTAGAAAAAAGAGTGAGGCTCTTGAAAATGCTGATATAAGGCTTGGTGCGGTAGCTGATTTTGATGAATTTTCTTATGCTGTATTAAGCCCTGGCGTACCTACTGATATACCTATGGTTAATGCTATGAGGGATGCTGGTATTACTATAAGTGGAGAGATAGAGCTGGCTTATAGATTTGCCAAGGGAGATGTTATTGCTATTACAGGAACTAATGGCAAGACTACAACGACAACTCTTGTTGGCGATATTATGAAGGCTTACAACGAGGATAGCAGAGTGGTGGGTAATATAGGTATTCCTTATACTGCTTCAGTTGATAATATGTCAGATGATACTGTTACAGTAGCAGAGATTTCAAGCTTTCAGCTAGAGACTATTCAAACCTTTGCACCCAAGGTTAGTGCTATACTTAATATTACTCCAGATCACCTCAACAGACATCATACCATGGAAGCCTATATTCAAGCCAAGGAGGATATTACAAAGCATCAGACCAAGGGAGATACTTGCGTATTAAATTATGAGGATGAGGTGCTTCGTGGCTTTGGTGAAGAGATAAAGGATAGAGTTAATGTCGTTTTCTTTAGTTCCAAGAGAAAGCTTTCAAATGGAATATACCTTGAGGACGGAGTTATCTATTCGTCTCTGGATGGTGAGATTACGAGAATAATAGGAACCAAGGAGCAGAGCTTACTTGGGGAGCATAATTATGAAAATATTATGGCTGCGGTTGCTATGACACTTAGCTTTGGAGTTGATCTTGATACTATAGTTGGTGTGCTAAAGAGATTTACTGCAGTAGAGCATAGAATTGAGTTTGTCAGGGAACTAGACGGTGTTAGATACTATAATGATTCAAAGGGAACTAATCCTGACGCCAGTATCAAAGCGGTTCTTGCTATGGAAGGACCTACGCTACTTATTGGTGGTGGCTATGACAAGGCAAGTGACTTCGATGAATGGGTAAAGACCTTTGCCGGCAGAGTCAAGCATATAGTTCTAATTGGAGTTACTGCAGCTAAAATCGCTGAGAGCTGTGAAAAGAATGGTTTTACTAATTATTCCTTTGCAAGAACCTTTGATGAGGCAATAGATTCGTGCAGAGAGATGGCTATTAGCGGTGACAATGTTTTACTTTCGCCCGCGTGTGCAAGCTGGGATATGTTCAAATCGTATGAACAGCGAGGAAAGTTGTTTAAGGAAAGAGTTAATTCGTACAAGTAAAATTTATGGCAAGGAAGATAAAATCAAAAATTAAATATTTCGATTACAGTCTTCTTTTGATGATAATTCTTTTGGTTTGCTTTGGACTTGTAATGCTCTATAGTACAAGTGCATATAGCGCACAGGAGAGCTTTGATAATGCCTTTAGATTTGTTGAGAGACAGGCTCTTGCGATTGGAATAGGCTTGGTTGCAGCGATTGTTCTTATTTTCACTGGTCCTGAATGGCTCAAGCTTAAACCTATTAGAATTACGTTATATATTTTGACTATTGCATTGCTTGTTTATGTACTTGTAAATGGTGCAAACTATGGCGGTTCGTCTAGATGGATTAGAATAGGTCCTCTAAACTTTCAGCCCTCTGAGCTTGCAAAGCTTACTGTAATTATTATGATGGCAAGACATATTTCTGTCATGCCCAAGCAGATTAAGACATTAAAGACCAAGCTCAAGCTTATTTTGCTTTTAGTTCCCATTGGTGCACTTATTGCAATTGAAAATCTAACCACCTTTGCTATTGTGATGGGAATTGGTGTATTTATGATTTTTCTTGCGGATTTTAACTGGAAGCACTTTGCAATTTTTATTGTTGTTGCAGTTGTTGCTTTAGTTGCTGCAGTTTTTTTGCAGAGCTATAGAAGTAACAGACTTCAGATTTGGCTTCACCCTGAGAGTGATGTGCAGGGGCTTGGATATCAGACTATGCAGGCACTTTACGCTATAGGCTCAGGTGGAGTATTTGGAAAAGGTCTAGGTAACGGAATACAAAAGCTAGGTAGTGTTCCTGAAGCTGAAAATGATATGATTTTTTCAATCATTTGTGAGGAGCTTGGGCTTTTTGGTGCTGTTTGCGTGGTGCTTTTATTTGCTGTTCTTTTGTGGAGAATAATGGTAGTTGCAAATAACGCAAAAAATCTCTATGGCTCGATGATTTGTGCGGGAGTTTTTGCTCAGATTGCAATTCAGGTAGTCTTAAATATAGCAGTTGTAACTAATATTTTACCTAATACAGGTGTTTCATTGCCTTTTATTAGTTATGGTGGTTCATCGATAATAATATTGGTAATGGAAATGGGACTGGTATTAGGAGTTTCAAGACAGATTTCTTTTGATAGACCGGAGGTTGATAGCGTTGCAGACTCAAGGTAGCCAAAAGTTAACTGCATATAGAAGGAAAAAACGAGTCGTTACTATAGCTGCGATTCTCGTGGTGCTTGTGCTGGCTTTGATTTTAACGATTTTAGTTACTAAGGTTTATACCCTTGAAAATGTGAATATCAGGGGCAATGTGCTTTATGATGCCAAGCAGCTTGAGGAACAGATTTTATCGGATAAATATTCCAAGAGCACGCTATATATGTATCTTAAGTATCGCTTCACAGGCGACAAGCTTGATATTCCCTTTGTGGATAATGTTGAGGTTTCTATGGAGCCTGATGATCCGCACACCATCAACATGAAGGTATACGAGAAAAAAACTCTTGGATATATTTACATACCGGCAATTGATAAAAATGCGTATTTCGATAGAGACGGATATGTTATTGAGACATCTGATAGAGAAATAGAGGGTGTTCCAAAGGTTTCTGGTTTGAAATGTGACTCTGTTGTGCTATATGAGAGACTAGAGTTTAACGATGCAACTGCACTTAATAATTTGTTGCAATTAACTCAGCTTTTTGAAAAATATGATATTAAATGCAAGGATATAGAATACAACCCAAATGCTAAAACAATGGTTGTAAATATTGGTAATATTGAGGTTGTTGTTGGTACGGCAAATTATTTACCTCAGAAGATACTTAGGCTTAGTTATATTTTGCCGCAATTAGAGGGCAAAAAAGGAATTTTACATGTTGGTGGATGGACGCCTGAAACAACAGATATTGTGTTTAGACCTAAAAAATAGCACTATACTTTGTAATTTTTTTGAAATTTTTTAAATAATGGGTTGATATTTTATATCACATTATTTATCATTGAATATTATTAGTAGGATTTTGCGTAAGTTTAGATAAAATAATTGGAGGTAGAGGACATGGTTGAGGTTAGTAAGCCTGAGGAAAAACTTGTTAAAATACTTGTTGTTGGTGTCGGTGGTGGCGGCAACAATGTTGTTAATCATATGATCGATGAGGGGATTGATTCGGTAGATTATATCTCTGTTAATACTGATGCACAGGATTTACAGGTGAATAAGGCAAATAGAACTATTCAGATTGGTGAGAAGGTTGCTGCTGGTCTTGGAGCAGGAGCTAATCCCACAAAGGGTCAGGAGGCTGCTCTTGAGTCTCAGGAGATGATTGCTGAAGAGCTTAGAGGAGCTGACATGGTTTTCGTCACCTGTGGAATGGGTGGTGGAACTGGAACAGGAGCTGCTCCCGTTGTTGCTAAGATTGCCAAGGACCAGGGAATTCTTACAGTTGGTGTTGTTACAAAGCCCTTCTTCTGGGAAAATCGTACAGAGGTTGCTGAGGCAGGTATTGCTGTTATGAAGGAGAGTGTTGACACTCTTATTGTTATTCCTAATGACAATATTGCCAAGATGATAAGCAAAAATACTGACTATGATGAAGCAATGGCTATGGTAGATGAGGTATTGATGAATGCTGTTAGAGGTCTTACAGATCTAATTAACAAGCAGGGTAAGCCTAATCTTGACTTCTCAGATGTTAGTACAGTAATGCGTGACAAGGGTATCGCTTATATTGGTATGGGTTCAGCTAAGGGAGAGCAGTCTGCATTAGAAGCTACCAAGTTTGCTGTAGATAGCCAGCTTCTTGACAATTCAGTTAGTGGAGCTAGCAATATTATTATTTCTATTTGCGGTGGCGCAGGCTTTAATGACTGTGCTGAGGCAGCAAGCTATGTAAGAGATATGGTTGCACCTCGTGCGGGTGTTTTCTTTGGTAGAATAGATTCTGACAGTGATGAGACCACAGTTACAGTTATTGCGACGGGTATGCCAGAGGCTGCTGATAATCAACAGGCTCAGACGCAGTCACCTTTCATGAATGGATTTAGAAATAGTGGTAACAATGGAAGAATTACACCTATTAATCAGGGTGTTGTGACTCCTAATCCTGCTAATACAGCTACCCCTAATCCAGCACTCAATAGGTCTGGCTTTGCTGGTGTTGGTGGCTTTGGAGTTGGAAGCACTACACCTACATATGGAGCAACAGGTTCTAGCTTTGGTTCTTACGGCGCTGGTGCTAGCGCAGCACCTAATCCCAGTGCAGGAGCTTCGTCAATTCCTAATCCTTCGATTGGTGGAATTCCTACACCTCCTCAACCCAAGGCAACAGTTGCTGCTACAGAATTAAATGTACCTAATTTCCTTAGCAGAAAGTAGTTAGATAAAATTTGTTTTATACTATTTAAAGCACTCCTAAAAAAAGGGGTGCTTTTTTTAATAAAAAACTAGACAAAACAAAGTAAATTAAGTAGAATGTAAATTAAGTATGGCTTACTATGCCTAGATTTAGATATTTTAGTGTTTTTTATAATAAAAAAAGTGGGTGATTTGTTTTGGATTTTGCTACAATAATCGGTCTATTATTAGGATTAGGAATGGTTGTATTCGGTATCGCATCCGGAGATGGTGGTATATCGTTGCTTCCCAACTTCATAGACGTTCCGTCGGTTATCATTACTATCGGTGGTTCGATTGCTGGTATTGTCGCATGTAACAAGCTCTCAGACCTCATGCCCGGTTTCAAGGGTCTTATGATGTCTATCAAGGAGCCAGGCTTTAATGCACCTGAGATGATTACTAGCATCATTAATCTTTCTAACGTTGCTAGAAAAGAGGGTCTTTTGGCACTTGAGGAACAGGCTAGAAATGTTGAGGATGCGTTCCTTAAGAAGGGTATCAACCTTGTAGTTGATGGTACTGACCACGAGCTTGTCAGAGGAATTCTTGAGACAGAGCTTTCTATGATGGAGGCTAGACATAAAAAGGTTTCAGGCTTCTGGGAGAAATGGGCAGAGCTTGGTCCTGCATGGGGTATGATTGGTACTCTTATCGGACTTGTTAACATGCTTAAGAACCTGACCGATTCATCTACAATTGGACCTAACATGGCGGTTGCCCTTCTTACAACCCTTTATGGTTCGCTTATTGCAAACTGGCTTTGTAGCCCTACAGCTTCCAAGCTCAAGGTCAACAATGACAATGAGATTGTAGTAAAACAGATAGTTGTGGAGGGACTCCTTTCTATTCAGGCAGGAGAGAACCCCAGAGTTATAGAGGAAAAATTAAAGACCTTCCTTTCACCTGCACAGCGTGACGGAATTGGTTCTGAGGGAGGTGAAGGCTAGTGGCTAAGCAGAGGCAGGAAGATCCGCCTAAAGGGTCCCCCGCATGGATGGCGACCTTCTCGGATCTGATGAATTTGCTCCTTTGCTTCTTCGTTTTGCTTTTCTCGATGTCTTCGGTTAACGAGGAAAAGTTCCAGATGGTTATTGCTTCATTGCAGTCACATTTCTCGGTGCTGCAGGGTGGAGCTTCTACAATAGGTGATGGTGATATGGTATCAGCTGGTATCAATCAGCTACAGTACTATGATACCTTCTACAATCCCAATGCTAACAGCAATGGAGATGGTCAGTTTGATGAAAATGGTGTACTCAACAATGATGAAGATTCAATCAGACCAGATGGCACACCGGCTGACACGCCTGGAATAGATAATACAGACCAGGGAGAGCAGGGATTACTTGAAGCGGTAGAATTATCGCCAGAAGAGCTCAAGGAACAGCTTGAAGAAAAAGGTGCGATGGAATCTGAAAAGATTGCCAATGAGATAAATGAGAAGATTCAACAGTATGGTATCCAAGATCAGGTTGAGGTTGAATTTAATGCCACATATGTTCTCTTGACGCTCAATGGTTCGATACTTTTTGATTCGGGATCAGATTTGCTAAGAGAGGATGCATATCCTTTGATTGACAAGTTAGGACTTATTCTCAACTACTATGATAGCAATATTATAGAGGTTGAGGGACATACTGATAATGTTCCGATTCACAACAGCGTATATGCTGACAACAATGTACTTTCAATGTACAGAGCCTTGCATGTAGCTGATTATTTGCGAGAGATTACAACTCTTGAGGCTGGTAGAATCAAATCTTCTGGTAGAGGAGATTATGTTCCTATAGCAGACAATACGACACCTGAGGGCAGGGCTCTTAACAGACGTGTTGTTATCAAGATTTACAACTCGTATAATTCTGATATTTAGGAGTAAATGATGAAAAAAAATCTTATTTCTGTACTTATAGTTGTTTTACTGATCGTCAATATTATTTTGACAACCGTTACAATGATGACTGTTATGCCTTCTGCAAAGCAGGCAAATCAGTTGATTACTGAGGTTTGTACTGCACTACAGCTTGAGCTTGCTAGTGGTAGAACAGCCAACTTATCTAGTGTTCCTATCGAGAATATAGTTTCATATGACATTCCTGATTCTCTTACAATCAACTTAAAGGATTCAGAGAATGGTTCATCTCACTATGCAATAGTTAAGGTTTCTGTATCAATGAATAATCAGAATCCTGACTATGAGCTTTACGGAGACTTGTCTACAAGAGAGAGCTATATCAAGAGTATTACTAACAATGTCATTTGTAAGTATACGGTTGAGGAATTCAAGAATAACCCTGAAAAGGCTCAGGCAGAGATTCTTGAACAGCTTCAAGGTTTATTTGATTCAGATTTTATTATTGGAGTAGGCTTCCCTGAATCGACAAGTAATTAATGACTTGTTGGGTTTTAATGAGTCAGTTAAAGGCAGGTGAGAATTAATGGGAGACGTCCTTTCGCAAAATGAAATAGACGCCCTGCTATCACAGTTAAATACCGGAGAGATAGATGCAGTTGACCTCATGGGAACTGAGGAAAAGCAGGTCAGAAATTATGATTTTGCCAGACCTTCCAAATTCTCAAAGGAGCATCTTCGTACGCTTGAGATTATTTTTGAGCACTACGGACGACTTCTATCAACTAACCTTCCTGTATATCTCAGAAAAAACATTCAGGTCGAGGTTATGAACTCCGAAGCGGTTACGTATTCCGAGTTTTCTAATGCGCTGTCAAACCCAGTGTTACTTGGAGTAATTGATTTTTCTCCGTTGCAGGGTGAGATTCTTGTAGAGATGGCGACGACACTTGGATATGCTATTGTAGATAGAATGCTTGGCGGTGTTGGATTGCCGTTAGACAAGAATAGAGATTTTACTGAAATAGAGCTTATTATCATAGAACGTATAATGAATGTCTGTGTTAATTTGCTACGTGAGCCTTGGGAGAACGTTGCTGACGTTAATCCAAGACTTACGAGAATAGAGACTAATTCACAGTTTGCACAGATTATTTCACCTGGTGAGATGATTGCGATTGTTACAATCAATGTCAAGATAGGTGATGCTGAGGGCTTGATGAATATATGTCTACCCTTCATTACACTTGAAGCGGTTATGGATAAGTTGAATACCAAGTTCTGGTATTCTAATATGCAGGTAAGAGATGAGATATCATATACAGAGGATATTGAAGCAATACTTCAAAAAGCTCATGTACCTGTCAAAGCAGTTCTTGGTTACGGCAAGATAAGCGTTGTAGATTTTGGTTGTCTACAGCCTGGAGATATTCTTCGTCTAGATCGCAAGGTCGACGAGGAGTTAGATATTTATGTCGGAAACATTAAAAAATTTACTGCACTTCCCGGATCCTATAGTGAGGATTATGCAGTTAGAATAACATCAGTTATCAGAGAGGAATAGACTTATGGATGGCACTTTATCACAGGAAGAGATAAATGCATTATTAAATGGTGCGGCGTCTGCTGATGCTTCAGCGTCTTCATCAGGTGGAGAGCATCTGACAGAGGATGAGAAGGATGCCATAGGTGAGATTGCCAATATTAGTATGGGTACGGCAGCGACCACGCTGTTTTCGCTTGTTAATCGCAAGGTAGAGATTTCTACACCTGTTGTAACAGAAGCGACATGGGATGACATCGTTTCTAATTATGAGAGACCTTGTGTATTTATTAGAATTGCCTATACTGTTGGTCTTGACGGAAGCAATATTCTCGTACTTAGAGAGAGCGATGTCAAGATAATTACAGACCTTATGATGGGCGGCGATGGAACCAATACTGATGGAGAATTAGGAGAATTACATCTTTCGGCTATATCAGAGGCGATGAATCAGATGATGGGATCATCTGCAACATCACTTTCGTCAATGCTTTCTAAGACGATTGATATCAGCCCTCCGCAGGCAGACTTAATAGATTTACATGAGAGTGTTGATCAGGGTACGATAGACGAGTTTTTATCAGGAAGCTTCGTTAAGATATCCTTCAAGATGGAGATTGGTGATCTCGTAGATAGTGAGATTATGCAGCTATATCCTTTCTCATTTGCAAAGGATATGTGCAAGTCAATCGCTCATAATATGGAGATGGATGCTTCTGAGGCTCAGATTGGCGTAGCCGACACACCTGCTCCTGCAGAAGCTGCGGCACCCACGCCGGCTGCCACTGCTCCCACACCTGCTCCTGCAACACCTACTCCAGCACCGGAGATGGCTCCTCAGATGATGCCTCAAATGGATATGTCTCAGATGCAGATGAATCCTATGATGATGAATCCCATGATGATGAATCCTCAGTATTCTGCACAGCCTGCACAGTTTATTCCATTTAATGGTGATTTTGCAACGGCATTTGCAAGAGAGAATATCGATTTGATCATGGATGTTCCTCTTGATGTAACTGTAGAGCTTGGACGTACCTCAAAGTCTATTAGTGATGTACTTGATTTTGCACCTGGTACAATTATAGAGCTTAACAAGATAGCCGGTGAGCCTATAGATGTTCTTGTCAACGGCAAATATGTTGCCAAGGGTGAGGTTGTTGTTATTGAAGAGAGCTTTGGTGTTCGAATAACGGAGATTGTTAAGTAATGCATTTAATTAGTCTTGCAAAAATCGTGTCAGATAGTACAACGAAGACTGTAGCGCCAGCAGCCTCTAATGCAAAGAGTATCGGACAGTTAATTTTAGTAATTGTTATTTTCCTTTTAGTATTAGCTGCGACATTTTTTGTAACAAAATGGATTGGTGGTTATCAAAAGACCAAGACTGCAAATGGCAATATACAGATTTTAGAAGCGGTTAGACTTCCTTCAAATAAATATATTGAGCTTGTCAGAGTAGGCAAGGATAAATATATTGTGGTTGGTGTAGGCAAGGATGAGATTAATGTGCTTACTACACTAGAGGCAGAGGAATTGATGGCAAATACCTTGACGAGTAGTGGTCAGACCAATATGCCCAAGAAATCATTTTCTCAGATTTTAAATAGTTTTAAGGAATCTTTACCCAAACAAAAATAAATTATGAATAAAGCAAAGAAAATATATGTTTTAATTTCATTAATATTTGCTGCGTTTTCGATTATTTTTTCAGTTTATATGACAGCTGTTCCTGTAAAAGCGGCTCCAGTCGAGGAGCCTACCTTGAACCAGAATCAGGATGGTGAGGCTGTAAATGCTGCAGATGATGTTGTAAATGGTGTGTCGATTATTTACAACAATAATGAAGGTACTATGAGTGCTACAATTCAGATTTTATTGTTTTTGACTCTGATTACACTTATTCCTTCTATACTTATTACGATGACCTCTTTTACGAGAATTATCGTAGTACTTCATTTCGCAAGAGCAGCTCTAGGAACGCAGACTGCACCTCCAAACCAGGTTTTAGTTGGACTTGCGGTATTTCTTACTCTTATGATTATGTTTCCTGTGTTTACACAGATTAACGATACTGCAATTCAGCCGTTAGATAGAGGAGAGATTACTACAGAACAGGCTTTTGAAAATGCAATGGAGCCTATTAGAGAGTTCATGTACAAGCAGACAGAGACCAAGGATGTGAATCTGTTCTGCGAGATAGCAGGAGAGACTGAGTATACTGAGATTGAACAGATTCCTAATCAGATTCTTATTCCAGCTTTTATTGTTTCAGAGCTTAGAACCTCGTTTATTATAGGATTTTTGATTTATATTCCTTTTATTGTTATAGATATGGTTGTATCTTCTGTCCTTATGTCAATGGGTATGATGATGCTGCCGCCCACAACGATTTCGATGCCGTTTAAGATACTGTTGTTCGTTCTTGCGGATGGATGGAATCTTATTATTGGTAATGTAGTTAAGACGTTCTATTAAGGGGACTCCCACTGTGAATAAGATGGGCTGTCCCCGTGGAGGAAAATATGGATGCAGGAGTAGTAGTAGATATTTCCAGAGAAGCGATATATACGACGATTATGACAGCGGCACCGCCACTTCTTGTTTCGCTTGTGATTGGTCTCGTACTTAGTATTTTTCAGACTGTTACATCGATTCAGGAGCAGACGCTTACCTTTGTTCCCAAGATTTTAGCAGTGTTTGTCACTATTATGCTTCTTGGATCATGGATGCTTAATAATATGGCGAATTATATGATTTCGCTATGGAGTGATTTTAGCATCTACGTATAATAGGTAGTTATGGTTAATTACACGTTTTCATTATACGATCTTGAATATTTTTTACTTATCCTGGTGCGCATCGCCAGCTTCTTTGCGGTGGCACCTTTTTTTGGTATACAGGGGGTGCCTGCTAGGGTTAAGGTTGGCTTGGCCTTTTGCATGACCATCATTGTATATGAGATTACGGATAGATCCTATATTGAATATGAAGGGATGATAGGCTTTTCTATTATCGTAGTCAAGGAAGCTATTTGTGGTCTATTAATAGGAATGACGGCCAATATGTGTACGTATATTACTGGTTTTGCTGGTCATTTGGTTGATATGAATATTGGTCTGTCTATGGCACAGGAATACAACCCTATGACTAGAACACAAGAGAGTGTAACTGGTAATTTATATAATTACATGGTGATGCTACTTCTTGTGATGAGTGATATGTATCAGTACATTGTCAAGGCTATTGCTGATACATTTATTCTTATACCAGTCAATTCTATGGTGTTTAACTGGGAGTCTTTGGCGACTACGATGATATCCTTTGTTACCAAGGTATTGACATTAGGCTTTACTATTATGCTACCGATTTTTGCGGTTATGCTGACATTAAATTGTGTTTTGGGAATCATGGCAAAGGTTGCATCCCAGATGAATATGTTTTCGGTTGGTATGCAGATAAAGCTACTTGGTGGTTACGCGTTGCTATTAGTGTGTGTTGGTATGATGCCCAAGATGGCAAGTCTAATTGCTGAAGAGATGAAAGAGGTAATTAGAAATATTGTATTAAGGGGACTAATACCTTCGTAGAGATATGGATAGTATTTTGATGGATATGACAACTAAATATCCTTTGAATCTTCAGTTTTTTGCAAAAGATGGTCCTGGTGGAGAAAAAACAGAGGAGCCTACAGCAAAAAAGCTTGATGATGCAAGAAAAGACGGTAATGTCTGCAAGAGCAAGGATCTTAATATGGCAATTAGTCTGGTTGCTATGTTTTTGATTCTTAGAGTTTTTTCTTCATATATGGGAGAGCGATTTGTAGGGGTCTTTGATGAGATTTACACTAGGATTCCTGATTATGCCAGTGCAAGTGCTTTTAATTCAAGCAGTGTTATGGGCTTTTTTCAGACATCCTTATTGGATTCTTTGATACTAGTGCTTCCGTTTTTTGCTGCCGGGTTTGTTGTGTGCTTTGTTGTAGATTTAGTCCAGGTTAAGTGGAAAATCTCGACCAAGCCCATGGAGCCAAAGCTTGATAAATTTAATCCGATTAATGGATTTAAGCGAATTTTTTCAACAAAATCGCTATTTGAATTGGCTAAGTCAATTGTCAAGGTTGCAGTTATTGCACTGATTGTATATATGACAGTCAACGACAAGATAAATGATATTTTTATCATGTATGATTTGGAGCTAAATTCTGCGATTGCATTGATAAGTGATTTAGTTATTGATTTGGGATTTAGAATTAGTCTTGTATTTGTTCTTGTAGGAATCGGAGATTATGCATATCAGAGATGGAAGTTCCATGAAGATATGAAGATGACTAAGCAAGAAGTAAAAGATGAGATGAAAAACTCTGAGGGAGACCCTCAGATTAAGGGTAAACAGCGTGCCAGAATGCAGGAAGCATCAAGGCGTCGTATGATGCAGTCGGTTCCAGAGGCCGATGTTGTAATTACAAACCCTACTCACTATGCTGTTGCATTAAAATATGACAATTTGTCAATGCAGGCTCCAATGGTTACGGCAAAGGGTTCTGATTTAATTGCTCAAAGAATCAAAGAGATTGCAAAAGAGAACAACGTCGAGATTGTTGAAAACAAGGCTCTTGCAAGATCGTTGTACTCGAATTGTGAGGTAGGACAAGAGGTTTCGCCTGAATTATATATTGCTGTAGCAGATATTCTTGCTATGGTTTATAGAAAGCAAGGCAAGATTTAGTAGATAGATTATCACAGAAAGGAGGCAGGTATGGTTTCTAAGTTAAAAGCATTAGGAGCAGATTTTGGTGTTGCTATATATCTTTTAGCGGCAATTATGTTCCTTATTATTCCCATACCAAGTGCCCTTCTTGATGTGCTATTGGTACTTAATATTTCAATAGCGTTGGTTATTCTATTTAACTGTTTGTTTGTTAAGGAAGTTTTGGATATGTCCTTCTTCCCGACGCTTTTGCTATTTACAACAATTTTTAGAATTGCTCTAAACGTTTCTTCGACAAGACTTATTCTTACAACAGGTAATCCTGGTAATGTCGTTATGACCTTCGGAAGCTTCGTTGGTGGTGGTGATATCGTCATTGGAGCCGTTATTTTCATTATATTTATCATTGTTCAGTTCGTCGTAATCAACAAGGGTTCTGAGCGTGTATCAGAGGTTACTGCCAGATTTACCTTGGATGCTATGCCTGGTAAGCAGATGGCTATTGATGCTGACCTTAATACTGGAGCTATTACAGACGAAGAAGCCAAGGCTAGACGTCAAAAGATTCAAGATGAATCTTCTTTCTTTGGAGCTATGGATGGAGCTACCAAGTACGTCAAGGGAGATGCGACAGCAGGTCTTATCATTACCTTTGTCAATCTCATTGGTGGTACTGTTATGGGAATGATAAATTCTGGAGCGTCTTTTCAGGATGCAATTATGCAGTATGGAATTATCACAATTGGTGATGGACTTTCGTCACAGATTCCCTCACTTGCTATATCGCTCGCAACTGGTATTTTGGTCACTAAATCTGCTAAAGAGGCGGATTTTGGTCAGGTGCTTGTAAGGCAGCTGTTTGGATTACCTAAGGTACTTATGATAGTTGGTGGTACTGTAATTGTACTAGGACTTACGCCTCTTAACTTTTTCATTTGTGCTGCAGTAGGTGGACTGTTTTTGATTTCAGGTATTGCAATGAACAGAACCTTGAAGGTTGAACAGGTTGAGGAAGAAGCAACGACTGCAGAGAGTGAGGCAGAAGAGATTAGGCGTCCAGAAAATGTGGTATCTTTGCTATCTGTTGATCCTATAGAGTTAGAGTTTGGTTATGGTATTATTCCCCTGGCAGATGTAAATCAGGGTGGAGATTTGCTGGATAGAGTTGTCATGATAAGGAGGCAGATAGCTCTTGAATTAGGTACAGTTGTTCCTATTATTCGTCTACGTGACAATATTCAGCTCAATCCTAATCAGTATATTATCAAGATAAAAGGAATTCAGGTTACAGAGGGCGAGATTCTATTTGATCATTACATGGCGATGAATCCAGGCTTTGTAGAGGAAGAGATTACAGGAATTCCTACTTATGAGCCTTCCTTCCATTTGCCTGCAATTTGGATTACAGAGGGACAAAGAGAGCGTGCAGAGAGCTTGGGCTATACGGTTGTTGATCCTCCCTCTATTATTGCAACGCACCTTACAGAGATTATTAGAAGACATATTGCAGAGCTTCTTACTAGACAGGATGTTCAGAATCTTATTGACAATATTAAAGAGACTAATCCAGTTCTTGTTGATGAGCTATTCCCCAAGCTTTTAGGCATTGGAGAGATACAAAAGGTTCTTCAGAATCTACTTGCAGAGGGCATTTCAATCAGAGATCTTTTGTCTATATTTGAGACGCTTGCTGATCATGCTACATCAAGTCATGATACAGATGTGTTGACGGAATATGTCAGACAAGCACTTAAGCGAGCTATTTCAAATAAGTATTTCCCTGCAAATGAGGCAACTAGTGTGGTTACACTTGACCCCAAGATAGAGCAGGAGATTATGAGCTCTGTAAAACAGACTGAGGCAGGAGCTTATCTTGCACTTGACCCCGAACGTACTAGGGCGATATTAGATGCGACAGCAGAGGAGGTTTCTAAGCTTGAGAATCTTGGAAACAACCCTATAGTAGTTACCAATCCAATAGTTCGTATGTACTACAAGAAGCTTACAGAGGAACAGCTTTCTGATTTGATTATTATCTCCTACAACGAGATAGAGTCTAATGTAGAATTGCAGTCTGTAGGTATGATTACATGCTAATTATTATCAGAGGTTTTTATGACAATCAATAAGTTTACAGGTAAGACAATAGAAGAAGCTATTGAAAAGGCAAAAAAGGAAATGGGTGAAGACTGCGTCATTATGAATGATAGACAGGTTAAACCTAAGGGTTTTTTTAGTCTTTTTAAGCAGTCATATTTTGAGGTGACAGCTGCGATAGAAGGTGATGAGGCTGTAGAGTCAGCTGCTATTGTATCAAAGGCTGCTGGCAAGGATACCATTAATTTGAGTGCTGATGAAGAAATCAAGATATCCCCAGTAACAGCAGATGGCGCGAATAATACTCCTGATAATGCAGGTGTTTATTCTAGAAGCAGCATAAGAAATACCGCACCTAAGGTTTCAAAAACCAGTGCATATGCGCCTGTTAATCCTGCTGCAGCAATGAAAAAAGAGACTAGAGCTTCTAAAAATGAGGAAGAACCACTATTAGTAGATTTATTATCTAGCAGCACAGATGAAAATGACGATACCGAAGAAAAGCTTCAAAAGCTAAATAATATACTTGCTCAATCAATCTCTTCATCTGATAAAAATAAGAATGTAGCTTCAAAGAAGACTTCAGATAATGTAAAAGCAGCTTCAGATAAAGAAATGGTGGAAGCTAAAGCAACTAAGAGTGCAATTACATTAGCTGATATTGGAGAAACAGATGAGAATATCGCATTCCTAAAGCTGTTATATAACTCTCTTATTCAAAACGAAGTGGATGAAAGATATGCTAACTCTCTTCTTGATGATGTGATGAAGGGCAAGGGAATGAGCGTAGGCATTGATTATTTCCTTAGCAATATTTATCAGAAGATGGTTCTTAAATTTGGTAATCCTAATCCTATTAGAACAGAGGGAAAAAAGCCTGGAATAGTTTTTTTTATTGGACCTACAGGTGTTGGTAAGACAACAACTATTGCAAAGCTTGCTTCCAAATTTTCCGTTGAACTAGATAAAAAGGTTGCATTGATTACTGCGGACACATATAGAATTGCTGCGACCGACCAGCTTGCGAAGTATGCGGAGATTATAAAGTCACCTCTTCGAATTATCTATTCTCCAGAGGAGCTTTTAGAGACGGTAGAATCATTTGCTGATTATGATTTAGTGCTTATTGATACTGCAGGATTCTCTCATAAGAATGAGTCACAAAGACAGGACACTAAAGCATTGATAGATATTATTCCTGAGAATTTGCGTAAATCAGTTTATTTAGTATTGTCATCGACGACTAAGTACAGAGATTTAAAGGATATTTGTGAAATGTATAAGAGTATTTCTGATTATTCTCTTATTTTCACCAAGCTTGATGAGACAGAGGTTTATGGTAATCTCTACAATATCAAGCAGTATACAGGGGCAGAGATTTCCTACATTACAAATGGACAAAATGTTCCCGGCGATATGCTAGAGTTTAATCCTCAGGACATAGTTAAGACGTTACTTAGAACTAATTAAGGAGTATGGTATGCTAGATCAGGCAAGCGAGCTTCGTGAGCTTGTTAGACAAAAGGAATTAGAAAAAGAGAATAAAAGTGCCAGGGTCTTGACTATTACTAGTGGAAAGGGTGGTGTAGGTAAATCAAACACCACGGTAAATCTAGCTGTTCAGCTATCAAAGCTTGGTAAAAAGGTTATTATTTTTGATGCAGATATAGGACTTGCAAATGTAGAGGTTATGTTTGGTGCAATCCCCAAATACAATCTTTCTGACGTAATCTATAGGGGTATGAATATAAAGGATGTTATTACACCAGGTCCCTTAGATATTGGTTTTATCTCAGGAGGCTCTGGAGTAGTTGGCCTTAGTAATATCACCAAGGATCAGGTTGTTTATTTGGTTCATAATTTATCTGAATTAGATAATATGGCTGATTTTATATTGATTGATACTGGTGCTGGAATATCAGATAGTGTAATGGAGTTCGTGCTCACTAGTCCTGAGATACTTCTTGTTACAACACCTGAGCCGGCGTCGCTTACGGATTCATATTCGTTGCTTAAAACCTTGTATAGAAATCCTAGATTTGATGCTTCATCAGCGACTATCAATGTAATAGCGAATCGTGTTAATTCTACTGCAGATGGTCAGGGGGTATATGACAAGCTTAATGCAGTAGCACTTCAGTTTTTGAATGCGAGTATCAATTATTTAGGGTTAATCCCGCAGGATAGCGCAATTGAAAAAGCGGTGAGAGCACAAAAGACTGTTTCTATATTTGATCCGGCAAGTCCATCAGCTAAAGCATATGAGATTCTTGCTCACAATTTAGTAAATGAAGAAAATACTATTTATAAAATGCGTGGTGGCATAACTAAATTATTGTATGGTCTTATAAATAGAAAGTAAATTAGGATTATTTATGTATAATGACATTATTCAAATAGGAAATAAAATAGATGTCATATCTCCTGTAGCTAAAGAACGAGAAAAAAAGGGTGGGGAGAAGGCACCAGTTTTACGTAGCCAGGTCGATGACGTTAGGTCTAACGGAACTATCGTGATAGAGATGCCTATGTATAAGGGTAGAATAGTATTAGTAAATGTAGATAGCAATTACGAATTACTTTTTTACAGTAAAAAGGGCTTATATAGAGCACTGTGTCAGGTGACCGAGCGTTTTAAAGAAGGAAACCTCATGTTTGCTACGGTTTTTCCTATAACAGAGCTCGTGAAGTTTCAGAGAAGAGAGTATTTCAGGCTTCAGTGTATGATTGACATGAAAGCCATTGTTATAAATAAAGAAAAAGCTCTTGCTATGTCTGATGCAGATATTATGACCTTTGCTGCTGCACCAGTAGTAGTTGAAAATATGAAGCCTGGTGTAATGGTTGATATATCCGGTGGAGGCTGTAGATTCTCGAGTAAGGAACAGTATAATCCAGGGGATTTAATTTTAATTGATGTGTGTCTTGAAAATGAAAATGATAGATTACCAATTTTATTTTTGATGGATGTACTCCATTGCAATAGGCTGCAAAATTCTGTGGATACTTTTGAGACTAGAGGAGAGTTTCAAAAGCTAAACCCTAAGCTTCGAGAGAGAATTATAAAATATATTTTCGACGAAGACAGAAAATCAAGGAAAAAGGATAGTGGAATATAATGAAGCATAATATTTTGGTTGTAGATGACTCTGCACTCATGAGGCGGACGTTCTGTGATATAATCAACTCGGACAGTCGGTATGAGGCCAAGGATTATTGCCGAGATGGGCAGGAAGCTCTTGAACGCCTCAGGGTAAAATCATACGATGCAGTAGTCCTGGATTTTAATATGCCCAGGATGAACGGTGACGAACTTTTAATTGCTCTCAATAATGAAGGAATCAAGGTCAATGTACTTATGGTTAGTGCAGAGACCAAGGAGGGAGCAGCGGTTACTCTACGATGTATGGAGCTTGGAGCAATAGATTTTGTTACCAAACCAGAGAATATTGTAGAGGCCAGAGGTTCTGTATTCAAGAAAACTTTAATTTCTGTATTGGATGCAGTATTTGAGACCAAGGCTCATAGGGATACGCCTAGGACTTCGGTTTCAGTACCACGTAAGTCGCGTATATCATCTAAGAGCTCTGGTAAGAGCAAGCTTGTTGCTCTTTGTTGCTCGACAGGTGGACCTAGATCACTACAGTCAGTTCTTCCTTTTATAGATCCAAGAATTGATGCGCCAATTGTTTTAGTACAGCATATGCCTAAGGGCTTTACTAAGACACTTGCTGAGAGATTGAACGAATTATCCAAGGTAGAGATCAAAGAAGCTGAAGAAGGTGATGTACTTGTCAAGGGGCATGTATATATTGCTCCAGGAGGCATGCATCTTACAGTGTATACAGACCGAACAGGTGCAGGTAGAATCAAACTTTCAGATGCGCCACCGGTTGGTACATTAAAGCCTTGTGCAGATATTATGTATGATTCTATTATGGATACAGCATATGATGATATTACATGTGTTGTTTTAACAGGAATGGGTGCAGATGGCACCAAGGGAATTACAGATTTGGATTCATGCAAGAATATATACTGTATTTCCCAGGATGCGGCGAGCTGTATTGTATACGGCATGCCTAGGGCAGTCGCAGATGCAGGACTGTCAGATGAAATAGTACCTTTAAACAAAATTGCAGACGCAATAAATAAAAAAGTGGGGGTAAAGTAAAATGGACGTAAGCCAGTATTTAGAGATTTTTATTGATGAGACAGGCGAACACATTCAGACCTTGAGTGATTCAATTATGATCCTTGAGAAAGAGCCCGGAAACAAGGACACAGTTAATGAAATTTTCCGTGCAGCTCACTCTCTTAAGGGTATGGCTGGAACTATGGGCTTCAAGCGCATGCAGCATCTTACTCATGATATGGAGGACGTGTTCCAGGAGGTTAGAAACGATACAATTCAGGTTAATTCTGAGATGATCGACCTTTTATTCCAGTGTCTTGATGCTATTGAGGGATATCTTGAGAATATCAAGGAGTCTTCTGATGAAGGAACTAATGACAACGAGGCTATCATCAAGAGACTTAATGCATTTCTTGATGCTGCGCATAATGGTGGAACTGTAGCACCTGCTGATAATAGTGAGGCTACAGAGACTACAAGCGAAGCAGCACCTGCAGAGGATGCAGGAGATTCATCTACACCTGCGTATCTTAGTGCTGAGGTTTCAGAGTCAGATCGCAAGAAGCTTGGCGAGACAATGACCTCTGGACAGAAGGTATACGGAATGACAGTCTTTATCAATAAAGAGTGTCTTCTTAAGGCTGCGAGAGCTTTCCTTGTATTCAAGGCAGTAGAGGATATTGCTGATATTCTCGTATACAATCCTAGTTCGCAGGATATTGAGGACGAGAGATTTGAATTTGAATTTAGTATTTATTTTACAACCACAGAAAGCATAGATAAAATTGTTGCTGCAGCAAAGAGCGTATCTGAGATAGATGATGCTATTGCTGGAGAGATTCCTGTTGAGTTTATAGATGGTGACGAGGCTGAGGCTGAAGCTGAAGCTGAAGCTGCTTCTGAAACTGTCGCAGAGCCAGAGACTGCTCCCGCTGTAGTAGAGGCACCCAAGGCAACAAGCGCACCTGCCCAGACAGCAGAGCCTTCGAATGCACAGAACAGTAATGCACCTGCCAAGAAGAAGGATGGTGGTAAGGTTACAAGCCGTACCGTTCGTGTAGATATTGAAAAGCTTGATGATTTGATGAATCAGGTATCAGAGCTTATTATTGCTAAGAATTCACTTGTTTCACTTTCATCTACTAATACAGATTCATCTAATGGATCATTCCAGGAGCAGATAGAATACCTTGAGCGTATCACAACCGGTCTTCATGAGTCGGTTATGAAGGTTCGAATGGTTCCTATCGAGAGCGTTGTTAACAAGTTCCCTAGAATGATTAGAGACCTTTCAAGAAAGCTCAATAAGAAGATGGAGCTTTATATGTCAGGTGAGGAGACAGAGTTAGACCGTACTGTTGTTGACCAGATTGGTGATCCTTTACAGCACTTGCTTCGTAACTCTGCAGACCATGGACTTGAGTCAGCTGAGGTTCGTAGAGAAAGAGGTAAGCCTGAGGTTGGTACAATCAAGCTCAATGCGTTCCAGGAAGGTAACAATGTCATCATTGAGGTTAGCGATGATGGTAATGGTATTGATACTGAGAGAGTTAAGGCTAAGGCAATTGAGCGAGGCATTGTAACAGCAGAGGCTGCTGAGAATCTTTCTGATAAAGAGATTATTGATTTCTTATTTATGCCTAGCTTCTCTATGGCCAAGGAGATTACAGATATTTCTGGTCGTGGAGTTGGACTTGATGTTGTTAAGAGCAATATCGAGGCTCTTGGTGGAGATGTAGAGGTTGTATCTAAGTTTGGTGAGGGAACCAAATTTACAGTTAGACTTCCTCTTACACTTGCTATTATTCAGGCACTCATGGTTGAAATCAAGGATGAGAAGTATGCAATCGCACTTGGTTCAATCAATACAATTGAGGATATTCCTGTATCAGACATCAAGTATGTTGAGGCAAAGGAAGTAATCCACCTTCGTAGTGCGGTTATTCCTATTGTCCGCTTAAATCAGCTTCTTGATATTGATCCACCTGAGGTTGAGCCTGAGAGTCTAATTGTTGTTATCGTTATGAAGGGTGACAAGCAGGTTGGTCTCGTAGTTGATAACCTCATTGGTCAGCAGGAAATCGTTATCAAGTCTTTAGGTAAGTTTATTGTCAATTCAACCAAGGTCATAAGTGGTGCAACCATCTTAGGTGATGGTGAGATAGCTCTTATCCTTGATGTTAATACATTAATGTAAGGAGGAGGTAACTATGGAAAGCATTACAGGTGTTACTGAAGTTGGTGAAATTACACAGTTTATAGTTGTTAAGCTTGGAAGCGAGCAGTACGGAATAGATATCAGCTACGTAGACAATATTATACGTATGCAAAAGATTACTAGAGTTCCTAATGCTCAGCATTATTTCAATGGTATAATCAACCTTCGTGGTGAGATTGTACCCGTTATGAGTATTCGCAAAAAGATGGGCTTTGAGGATGATGTTGTTACTCACGCCTCTCGTATTATCGTCTTAAAGATTCAGGATCTTGGTAAGATTGGTATTATGGTTGATGAGGTTAAGGAGGTTGTTAACCTTGTCAATGAAGAGATTGAGAAGCCTAGTCATGATTCAAAGGAAGGTAAAAATACATATATCAATGGTATTGGAAAGAGCGAGGGTGAGCTTATTTCAATCTTTGATATTGCAGTTGTTGTTGCTGACGAGTAGAGAGGGTTATTACTTTGAGCGAATTTTCATTTGATAATATGAATAGCATGTATCTAGACGTGCTTAAAGAGATTGGTAATATCGGAGCAGGTAATGCAACCACAGCGATTGCAACCATGCTCGGTATTGCTATCGATATGAAGGTTCCTAATGTAGAGCTTCGTCCGGTTGAAAAGCTTGGAAATGTCATTTGTGACGAGGATGAGACAATAGTAGGAATTTTCTTAGAGGTTGAGCTTGATATTACGGGTAGTATGATGTTCCTTCTTAAGGTGCCTGCTGCACATTATCTTGTTGACAAGCTTATGGGTGGCTTTGATGTAGGTGATAGAGGTGGCGCAGAGTTCGCAGAGATGGAGCTTTCAGCTATCAAGGAGATTGGTAATATTATTGCCGCATCATATTTGTCAGCTTTAGCTAGCCTGACAGGACTTACGATATCACCTTCAATACCATATATTTCAGTTGATATGGCTGCATCTATTCTGTCTGTTCCTGCTATTATGTTTGGACAGTTTGGAGATAATGCACTTATGATTGAAACTGAATTTGGAGATGATGTGCTCATAGATGGATATTTTATCCTACTTCCTGACGAGGGAAGCTATGACAAGATTCTCACATCGTTAGGAATAAGTGTATAATAGGGAGTAGGCTTATATGGGAACTGTTATTAAAGTTGGAATGGCAGATCTAAAAGTTGCAAAAGCCCCTGATATACTTACTACTATAGGTTTGGGGTCTTGTATAGGAATTGCGTTGTACGATTCTACCACAAAAATAGGTGGATTGGCGCATATCATGTTGCCTGATTCAACCAAGATTAAAAATAATACTAATATAGCAAAATTTGCCGACACAGGAATCAACGAATTAGTTGATCAGATGGTCAAGGCAGGTGCTAATAAGACAAGGCTTGTGGCAAAAATTGCCGGAGGGGCCAAGATGTTTGAGGTTGCTGGTGGTACCTCTATCAGCAATGTTGGTGATAATAATGCGGCTGCGTCAAGAGATGTATTGGCAAAGCTTCGTATACCTCTTAAAGCTGAAGACACTGGACTAAATTATGGACGAACTGTTGAGCTTGATTGTTCTACAGGCGAATATATTATAAAGTCAGTCGGTAAACCTCAAAAGACTATTTAGTATAGAGGTAAGTATGAATACAAAGCCGGTTCCTGCAATAATATCATTGACTGCAGGATTAGTAACTTGCATAATTAATCTTGTGAAGCATACGGATTTTCAGCCGTTTGCATTATCAGTTTTAATTGTACTAGTTGCATTTTATATTTTTGGTGTAATTGTAAAAATAGTATTGGATAAGGTATATCAGGCTCTATCTAATCCTCTCGGGGATATGGATGAGGATGTTGATATGGATGCAGATTTAATTGATGATACTTTTTATGATGAGGATATTGTTGATTTTGATCGCGACATGGATATGTTTGATGGACCTGATGGGGAATAATAGCTTATAATGAAGTACTCAAAAGAAAAGCTGTGGGAGCTATATTCAAAAAAGCCCACATCTGAAATTAGAGAACAGATTATAATTGAATATGCTCCACTTGTAAAAATTGTTGCTGGTAGACTTAATATGCATTTGGGATACCACGTTGAATATGAGGATTTATGCTCATATGGAGTTATGGGACTTATTGATGCTGTCGATAAGTTTGATTTAACCAAAGAGGTCAAGTTTGAGACCTATGCTTCACTTAGAATCAGGGGTGCGATATTAGACCAGATTCGTAAGATGGACTGGATTCCCAGAACTATCAGGCAACGTCAGAGAAGCTTAGAGGACGCAACTAAAAAGGTTGAGGAACGTACAGGTAAGCCTGCGACAGATGCAGAAATTGCTGTTGAGCTTGGTATTTCTGATGAGGAATTACTTAAATGGCGCGGACAATTGCAGTCGACTAACGTTATATCTCTTGATGAATATGTTGAGGCAGGTCAAGAGCCAGTTATGGATGCGAGAAGTAATTCACACTTTTCACAGCCAGAGGCTGCGCTAGAAGAAAAAGAGTTAAAAGAAAAACTCACGGAAGCACTTGGTATGCTGACAGAAAAAGAGAACAAGGTAATAATGATGTATTATTACGAGGAGTTAGCACTCAAGGAGATAGCTGCTGTACTAGAGGTTTCTGAATCCAGGGTTTCGCAGCTTCACACCAAGGCAATTGAAAAGATGAGAAAAGTACTTGGTGATTATTTAGGTATTCTTATTAAGGCATAGTTATCTATGCCTTTTTTGCTCAAATTGGGGTAGAGTATATGAATAAAAATGGTTTTTTTTAGCTTGTTATAAGAAATGATGGTACATATGTGAGGATTATGTCGCCAGCACCTGGGGGAGAGCGGGTATCCGCGAAGGAGCTTTATGAATATCTATCGAGATATAGATTGGTAGATTTAGACGTAAAGGCGTTAGAGGCTCTTATTGGGCAAGGAGACGGCGAAGCAAGAGTTGGTAAATCGTTAGAGCATGCTGTAAATGAACTCTGTGATGTAGAAGTTACCTTGGATAAGATGAGAGCTATTATTAGGTTTTACCCACCTTCTAGTGGTGGCTCACTAATGACAGAGGAGGAGGTTATTGCGTCTCTTAAGCTTGCAAAGGTAAAACAGGGAATTAAGCCTGAGGTAATTAGAGAGTTTTTTGCTGATAGACAGTATTGCATGAGCTATCAGGTTGCAGTTGGTACAATGCCTTATAGAGGTAAGGACGGTGTTATAAAATACTGCTTTAATACAAAAAAAGATTTTAAGCCTAAATACAATGAAGACGGCTCTGTAGATTTTAAGGAGCTTAATACAATCAGTTATGTAGCTGTAGGGGATAAGGTTGCTGAGCTTGAAGCACCTGTACCTGGCAAGGACGGATTTAATGTATTTGGTGAGAAAATGCAAGCCACAGCTGTTAAACCAGCGAGATTTGAGTTTGGCTCTGGCATGCATGTTTCTGAGAGTGGAGAGACCTTAATAGCTGATGTAGCTGGGGCACTTGATTTACTTGGAACAAGAGTTTCACTTTCAGAGGTTTTAGATATTAAAAATGATGTGGATGCGTCTACGGGTAATATTCATTTCGATGGAAATGTTGAGATTCCAGGAACGGTTAGAACAGGTTATTCCGTAGAGGTAGGCGGCGATTGTGTAATAAACGGTGTTGTTGAAGGTGCGGTCGTAACAGCTGGTGGCAATATTATTGTAAGACGTGGTATACAAGGCGGCGGTAATGCGATTCTACGAGCAGGCGGCAATATATATTGTAAATTTATAGAAGGTGCAGATGTAGATGCGGGAGAATCAATTGAGACAGATTGCATTATGCATTCTAAGGTTGTCGCCAAGCGTGAAGTAAAGGTACTAGGTGCTAAGGGATTTATTACAGGTGGAGAGATTCATTGTGATAGATACGTAATATGTAATACAATTGGTTCGGAATTAGGTGCTAATACAAGCGTATCTGTTGGAGTTGCCAATGAGCTTAAGGCGCAGATTGCTGAGCTTAAGGCTTCGCTTGATGAGCATAAAGCAGGCATGGATGAAGCTGTTCCTGTAGTTGCACAATTACAGAATATATTAAAAAAGGGAGGCACAATTCCCGCTGTACAAATGCCAAAGTTTACCCAAGCTGCAGCTTCTCTTAAGCTACACAAGGAAGCCTTTGAGAGAATTAAGCTTGAGCATGACAGATTGGTGAGACAGCTGCAAAATGCTAGCTTTTGTAAGATTACTGTCAATAAAGAGGTTTATCCTGGAACTACAATAGAGATTGATGGTATGATTAATCATGTTGAGGATATAAAAAAAGCAGTTTATTTTGTTAAAGAAAAGGGTGAGCTTTACTGCTTTGGCTTATAAGGAGAGAATATGTCGATTAAGCCTATCGAAATTGCTATGATTCAAAATACGCATGCCCCTTCCCAGCAGGCACAAAGTGATGATACAAAAGGTGCTATGATGGTGAATCAGGGGTCGATTGCGACTAATAAAGAGGCTGAACACACTGCTCAGTCAGTTCAAAATAAAGAGGATGCTGATGGAGGCGCATATTCTTTTGCAGGTGGTGATGGCAAGAGATATGCTAATAAAAATGGCAGTGTAAAAAAGAAGGATGGAAAAGCAAAAATGCCAGATGGTTCTGTTCGTATAAAGGGTTCTGGCAATGGATTTAACATTACAATTTAGGTAGAAAAATGGCAATAGTTGAAATAGTACTTATCGTAATAGGAATAATATTTTTTGTAGGAAGCTTCTTTGTAGCAGAGAAGCTTTCTTCTTCTGATGTAAAAAAAGTTGCAGAGATGTCGGAGAGCGAGCTTAAAATAATTATGGATTCGGAGCTTGCAGAGGCAAAGGCAAAGATTTCAGATATTGTTGATGATACGGTTGATTTGTCAATTTCAAAGATAAAGAGGGATCTTGAGAAGGAAACTACAGAAAAGCTGATGGCAATCGGAGAATACTCTAATGCAACCAATGAGGAGCTGTCAAAAGCCAATAAAGAGGCAACTATGCTATATTCAATGCTTGCTGATAAAGCAGATGAGATTAATGCAAGTATAGAAAAGCTTTCTGCGTTAATGGAACAGTACAAAGAAATAGAAGAAGATATTCCTGAATTTATAGAAAAGACTAAGAAAGAGGTTGACGAAGCTACACCTATCAAGGAGGAGCTTTTTGAGGAAGGAATAACTGCGCAGGTAGTTCATGTTGAGGAAAAAGTGCTTTCAAATCCAATGGGAGAGGACTTTTCCTTAAGGACAGCAGACCTTGATAAGCGAAGAGAAATCCATAATTTATATATTCAAGGAATGCCAGTTGTAGAGATAGCAAGACAGATGAAGCTGGGTGTTGGTGAAGTTGATTTGATAATTAAGTTATACAAGGAAAATTAAAATAATGAAGATAAAATATTATCTTAGAGGTTTGGGTGTCGGAATAGTGATTACCACCTTAATACTCTTAATTGTATTTAATACAACAGGAAAAAATATATCAGATGAAGAAGTAGTTGCAAGGGCTAAGGCTCTGGGAATGGTGATGGCAGAGTCAAAGGACGAGGATACTACTTCTGGCAAGCTTAGTGAAACCTTTGGCAAGGATAAAGAGCTGCAGATTACTGATAACAATGATAGCGACGAAAAAACAGATTCTGATGAAAAACAAGATGAAAAAGTAAACGAAGAAGATAAGAGTAATAAAGATGACACAGTAACCAAAGATAACAAAACCGAAGAAAATAAAACTGAAGGCAATAAAACTAACGACGATAAACCTGAAAATAAAGAAGAAAATAATCCGAAAAATGAAGTGAATAATGATGAAAAATCGGACGAGGATAATAGCAAAATAGATGCTGCCAACACTAACGAGGAGCAAACTCCTATACTAGATGGAACAACAAATAGTATTAAGCCTAATGGTAAAGAAGCTTCTGTAAATGTCATTAAAGGTGATTCATCAAGAATTGTATCTGAGAAGCTGCAGGCGGCTGGAATTGTCGGCGATGCTGAAGATTTTAACAAATTTATGAAAAATGGAGGCTATGCAGACAGAATAAAAGTAGGAAGAGTTGTTATTAATATAGGAGAAACCTATAAAAATATAGCAAAAATACTTACAGAAAAGTAAAAAATACTTGCAATACAGATTATTCTGTGATAATTTATCAAAGTACGCAAAAAACACATAGGTGAATTGGGCCCTTTGGTGCTCATTATGAGTAGAGGAGCTTTACCACACCTATGGAAGATTAACCAAATGGAGGAAAAGAAAATGAGCGTAATTTTAATGAAGCAGTTACTTGAGGCAGGTGTTCACTTTGGACATCAGACACGTAGATGGAACCCTAAGATGGCTCCCTACATCTACACAGAGCGTAATGGTATCCACATTATCGACCTTCAGAAGTCAGTAGGAATGGTTGATGAGGCATATGATGCAATCGCTGATATCGCAGCTCAGGGTGGTAACATCCTTTTCGTAGGAACCAAGAAGCAGGCTCAGGATGCAATCGCAACAGAGGCAGCTAGATGTGGCATGTACTACGTTAACGAGAGATGGTTAGGTGGTATGCTTACTAACTTCAAGACTATCCAGACTCGTATTAAGAGACTCAAGGACATCGAGAAGATGGAGGCTGACGGAACATTTGATGTACTTCCCAAGAAGGAAGTTATTATCCTCAAGAAGGAGCTTGAGAAGCTTCAGGAGAACCTTGGTGGTATCAAGGAGATGAAGCGAATTCCCGATGCAATTTTCGTTGTAGATCCCAAGAAGGAGCACCTTTGCATCCAGGAGGCACACGCACTTGGAATTACACTTGTAGGTATCTGTGATACTAACTGTGATCCTGAGGAGCTTGATTACGTTATCCCTGGTAACGATGATGCTATCCGTGCGGTTAAGCTTATCGTTTCTAAGATGGCTGATGCTGTTATCGAGGCAAAGCAGGGTGAGACTGGCGAGACAGCTGAGATGGCTGCAATCGCTGAGGAGAGCGCAGCTGCTGATGCAGAGTAATTTATAATTGACTTATATTCGTAGGTCGCGACTATTCGCGGCCTACATTGAATTATTAATAAAAGGAGAGTATAAAGATGGCTAATATTACAGCTGGTATGGTAAAAGAGCTTCGCGAGATGAGCGGTGCTGGTATGATGGATTGTAAGAAGGCACTTACAGAGTGCGATGGAGATATGGATGCAGCTATGGAGGCTCTTAGAAAGAGTGGTGCTGCTAAGGCTGTTAAGAAGGCAAGCCGTATCGCTGCTGAGGGTATCTGTAGAGTAGCATTAGATGGCAACAAGAAGGGTGTTGTAGTAGAGGTTAACTCTGAGACAGACTTCGTTGCTAAGAATGAGACATTTCAGACATTCGTTGAGGGTATTGCTAAGCAGGCACTTGCAACTTCAGCTGCAGATGCTGAGGGCATGATGAACGAGGCTTGGTTAGATGATTCATCTAAGACAGTTAATGATATTATCGTTGAGAAGACCGCTACAATCGGAGAGAAGCTTTCATTCCGTAGATTTGCTAAGGTTGAGGGAGATTGCGTAGTATCATATATCCACGGTGGTGGAAAGATTGGTGTTCTTGTAGCTGGTAATGGTGCTGGTGATGGAGATGACGTTAAAGAGGCTCTTTCAAACATCGCTATGCAGGTTGCAGCTATGAACCCTTCATATGTATGCAAGGATGATATCTCTGCTGAGGAAGTTGACAAGGAGAGAGAGATTACAATCGATTCTTCACTCAATGATCCCGCATCACTTCCTAAGCCCATCCTTCAGAAGCTTCTTGATAAGGCTGTTAATGACAAGGTATGGTCAGATGCAGATATCGCAATCTACAATGAGAAGAAGAGCAACATGCAGTTCCTCTTCAACTTCCTTTCAGATGATGCAAAGGCTAAGCTTGCTGCACTTGCTATGGAAGCTAAGTCTGAGATCGTAGCTGAGAAGATGTTCACAGGTGCTGTTGAGGGACGTGTATCTAAGAAGTTCAAGGAGCTTTCACTCTATGATCAGACTTATGTAAAGGCTGAGGATGGAAAGCAGACAGTAGCAGCTTACCTTGCTACAGTTTCTAAGGAGCTTAAGGTTGCTAAGTTCATCCGTTTCGAAGTTGGTGAAGGAATGGAGAAGAAAAACGAGGACTTCGCTGCAGAGGTTGCTGCACAGCTCGGATAATTATTCTAAATACACTGAGAGCCATATCAAACGATATGGCTCTTTTTTTGCTTTAAATTATAAAATATATTAATTGTCACGAAGCTTTACAACCTTTCCAGCCATTCGTCGTCTCTCGTCTGCCTGGGCTGCGTAGTGTTTTCTAGTGGTATTTACGTCCTGGTGACCTAAAACGTCAGCTACCAGATAAATATCACCAGTCTCTTGATAGAGTGTTGTACCATAGGTTGAACGAAGCTTGTGTGGTGTAATATTTTTAACTGTTGTCACAAGCTTGGCGTATTTTTTTACAAGGTTTTCAACGGAACGTACATTGATACGTTTTTTTTGCATAGAGAGAAACAGTGCGTTACCATGACCTTCTACGGGTTCTATTTCTTCACGTTCATCGAGGTAGTTAAGAAGTGCGTCGCATACCTCATCTCCAAAGTAAACTGTTACCTCTTTACCACCTTTTCGGTGAATCTTTATACCATTATTCTTAAAATCAACATCATTGATATCAAGCCCCACACACTCGCTTACTCGAATTCCGGTTCCAAGAAGAAGAGTCATCATGGCAAGATCTCTAGTCTTGGTCTGTTCGTGGAATTTCTTTTGTCTGTCTGTAAGAGCTTCTCCTGACTCAACCTGATCTAATAGAAGTGCAACCTCATCCACATCAAGTCTTATAATCTCTTTTTCGTGAATCTTAGGGGTGGCAATAAGTGCAGGTGGGTTAGTCTTTATAAACTGTTTTTTGAAGAAGTAATTATACATACTTCTTACTGCAGCAAGTTTTCTGGCGATACCCTTTTCGTCATTAGTGTGCTCTACGCCGTTTTTCTCATAGTATTTAAGGTATGACAAAAATTCTTCGATATCAGTAGGAGTAATATCATCAAGTAGCTCCAAAGGATAGTCGTGAATCTCTTTTTTTGCATATATAGGATTAGTGTCCTTGATATATTCAAAGAATATCCCCAGGTCATATGCATATGACAGTCTTGTTCTGGATGCATTTGTCTGCTCAATACCGATAAAATACGATTTTAAGAACGATGGTAAATAAGCAATCTGTTCACGCAGACGAAGCTCATTTGTTAAATTTACTTTTTCATAATATGCTTTTTCTTTCATAATAATAGGGTAGCACTTTATCTTAATTTTTCAAGCTGAATTTATGATTTGACAGTTACATGTTTTATTTTTAATAACTGATCCAAAAGTAAAGTTTTTTTGTTGACTTGCGTATAATTATTAAATACTATGATTGTATGATAGCGTTATATATTATAGGTGCTATAGTTCTATTATTTATTATATATCAGGTTATAGAATTACAGCAGTTTAAGGTAACTAAATATACTGTTGAGACAGGTAAGCTTATAGATAAGCATAGACTTGTTATGATTTCTGATCTTCATGGAAGAATGTATGGACGTGATAATGAGAGAATTGTCGATGCTGTAAAAAAAGAGAATCCAGAAATAATATTTATTGCTGGTGACCTTATCACTACAGCCAGGTCAGATCAGTACGAAAGAGCTTATAGCTTGCTTGAACGCATAGTTAAGATAGCCCCAGTATATTATGCTTATGGCAATCATGAGATGAGAGCAGATAGAAATGGTAAGGTTTATCACAAAGCGTTTGTAGCCTATATGAAGCGTGTGAGAGATTTGGGCGTTGTTGTACTGCTAAATGATACAAAGAGGGTAAAATTAGGCTCTGATGAGCTTACAGTATATGGTCTTAATCTAAGACAAAAGTACTACGGTAAATTTAACAAGAAAAGACCTCTTGAACCCAAGATATACAATAGATATATGTATTGTGTGAAGGATAGTGAGCCAGTGATACTTTTAGCACATAATCCTAGATACACTCCAGAATATTTAAGTTGGGGAGCTGACTTGACATTGTGTGGTCATTATCACGGTGGACTTATCTGCTTGCCTGGTGGGAGGTCTGTAATTTCGCCTTCCTTTGAGCTGTTTCCCAAGTATTCAACGGGTATGACTAGGGATACAGATGGGCATGTTGCTATTACCAGTAGAGGCTTAGGTACACATACCTTTAATATAAGAGTTTGCAATAGAGCAGAGATTTTAAGCATAGATATACAATAAATAGTATGTTTATGCTTATTTTTATATAAAAAGCCACTAAATATGGTATTTTACACTTGAAAAACAAGCCTATATATAGTATAGTGTTGCAAGAGTTATCACATTATGTTGAGGTTTGCATACTATGGATATGACATTTAAGCTTGAGAATCTGGAGTTTGAGGGACCACTTGACCTTTTACTTCATCTTATTGACAAGAATAAAGTAAATATATATGACATTCCCATTGCTCTTATTACAGATCAGTATATGGAGTGTATAGGAGAGATGAAGCGTCACGATATGGCTATTATGAGCGAGTTTATGGTCATGGCGGCTACGCTTTTAGATATCAAGGCTAGAATGCTTCTTCCTCAGGAGGTAGTTTCTGAAGATGGGGAGGAGGAGCTTGATCCTAGAGCCGAGCTTGTTGCACAGCTACTTGAGTACAAGATGTATAAATATATTTCTACTGAGCTCAAGGATAGACAGATGGATGCTGATAAGCTCATGTTTAGAGAGAAGAGCTTACCTGAAGAGGTCATGGAATATGAGCAGCCTATTGATTTAGATGAGTTAGTAGGAGATATGACGCTTACCAAGCTTAATGCTATTTTCCAGTCTATTATGAGACGTAAAGAGGATAGAGTTGACCCTGTTCGTTCTAAGTTTGGAAGCATCAAAAAGGAAGAGGTCTCTATGGAGGACAAGATAGTTTACCTAAGAGACTATGCTAGAAGCCACAAGAGCTTTTCATTTAGAGGTATGCTTACTGCTGCTTCGTCAAGGGTAGAGGTTATTGTAACATTTTTAGCTATATTAGAGCTTATGAAATCGGGAACGGTAGTTATTAGACAGGATAATCTATTTGATGATATTATGATTACATCGCAGGTTGCTGCTTAGTATTATGGATAATAAAGAGATTAATTACAAAAAAATAATTGAATCAATTCTGTTTACCATGGGCGAAGCTGTCCCTGTTGACAGAATAGCAAATGCGTTAGAGATAGAAGCTAGTGAGGCGAGAAAGATAATTGAGGAGCTTCAGGAGGAGTATAATTCTTCTGACAGAGGTATGGGTATAATAGAGCTCGATGGTAGCTTTCAGATGTGTACCAAGGCTGACACATATGAGTATCTTATACGTATTGCCAAACAACCCAAGAAGCATGTGCTCACAGATACGGTTTTAGAGACACTATCAATTATTGCGTATAAGCAGCCCATTACTCGTGTAGAAATAGAGAAAATCAGAGGAGTTTCCTGTGACCATGCGGTAAATAAGCTTGTTGAATATAATCTGATTCAGGAGTTGGGACGTCTTGATGCGCCAGGCAAGCCTATTTTATTTGGCACCACAGAGGAATTTCTTCGTAGCTTTGGGGTAGAGAGTATAGATGAGCTTCCAGTGATCAGTGAGGAGACAATTGATCAGTTTGCCAAAGAGGCTGAGGCTGAGATGAATGTTGAGCTAGGAGTTTAATAACAATATTAATATTTTTAGGAGGTAATCAATATGGAAGGAAAGTCGACAGCATGCAAGGTTTTGGGTATTGTTTCTATACCTACAGGATCTCTTCCTGCAGCAATAGTTGCACTTGTATTTGCTAGCCAGATACTTAATAGCTTCGAGGCTTCAGAGACTGCCAAGGCCAAGGCTAGAACAGGTAAGACTTGTGCTATTGTAGGTATTATTTTAAGTGTTGTGCTGACAATAATATTTACTGTAATTTATTCACTGCTTATTGCGGCTGAGATAATGACTATGAGATAATAAGGTTCAGTATTCAATTACTCATGCAAGGAGTTAAATGCTATTTGGCGTTTGACTCCTTTTTATAAATAACGTTATGAATATAAATATAATATGTGTAGGAAAAATAAAAGAAAAATACTTCGTAGATGCGATTGCAGAATATTCTAAGAGGTTGTCTCGTTACTGCAAATTACAGATAATTGAGGTCAAGGACGAGATGACTCCTGATGGGGCAAGTGAAGCTATAGAGGAGCAGATAAAAAGAATAGAGGGCGAGAGGATTATATCCAAGATTAAGCCTAATACATACACTATTGCTCTTGCTATAGATGGCAAGACCTATGATTCGCCAGCCCTTGCCAAGCACATTTCTAAGCTATCAGTTGATGGTAATTCTGAGATCAATTTTATAATAGGTGGGTCACTGGGCTTACATAGTTCAGTTTTATCCATGGCAAATGAAAAGCTTAGCTTCTCACCAATGACCTTCCCCCACCAGCTCATGCGAGTAATCCTGTTAGAGCAAATATACAGATCTTATAGAATCATTAATAACGAACCGTACCATAAATAGTTTTTTGTAAATCCAAATGCTGTTGCAACAGACAAATTTTTGATAGGAGAATGAAACATGGACAGAGATTTAAGAGTGGGAGATATTGTTAAGCATTTTAAGAGAGAGTGGGCAAATCAGGAGACTTCGGAGTATCTCTATAAGATATTGGCATTTGCGTCTCATACAGAAACGGGAGAAAAACTAGTAATATATCAAGCACTTTATGCACCTTACAAGACCTGTGCCAGACCGTATGATATGTTTATGTCTGAGGTTGATAGAGAAAAATACCCTGAGGCTACGCAAAAATTTAGATTTGAAAAAGTTGTTTAATTAAGGAGCAAAATATGACAAAGCGTAAGAAAGCGAAGGCTGGATATTTGTATAATGCTAATTATGCTAAGGATTTTATGACAAAAACCGTTGTTGTCTGGATAGGTGCTCTAATCTGTAGTGCTCTTTGGGGCAGTGCTTTTCCCTGTATTAAGCTTGGCTATGAGATGATGGATATATGTGCTGGTGATACAGCATCACAGATTCTATATGCGGGACTGAGGTTTTTTATAGCGGGGATTATTGCCATAATAATTGGTTCTGTTACCAATAAGAGATTCTTGTATCCAACAAAAAAAGCTATTCCCAAGGTAGCTATACTGTCATTATTTCAGACTATAATACAGTATCTGTTTTTCTACATTGGACTAGCACATACAGATGGAACTAAGGCATCTATCATCGAAGGGATGAACGTATTTGTTGCTATCCTGGTTTCTAGCCTTATTTTTAAGCTGGAAAAGCTTACTGTGAAGAAAATAATTGGCTGTGTCGTAGGTTTTTTAGGTGTTTTGCTGATTAACTTATCTGGAAAAAGTATTAACTTCAATATGACATTTACAGGAGAGGGCTTTATTTTTCTATCAACTGTATCTTATGCTTTTTCATCGGTTATGCTAAAAAAATATTCCAAGGATGAAAATACTGTTATGCTAAGTGGATGGCAGTTTGTGTTTGGCGGAATAGTGATGACTATAGCAGGGCTATTAATGGGTGGACGGATAAACAGATTTAACTGGGACGGAGGTCTGATGCTCTTATATCTTGCAATAGTCAGCGCGGTAGCATATTCGCTTTGGAGTTTGCTTTTAACATATAATCCTGTATCAAGGGTTGCAGTATTTGGATTTATGAATCCAATGATAGGATTTATTCTTTCAGCAATAATGTTGAAAGAATACGAAGCCCTCAGCATAATTGCTGTTGTATCGCTAGTGCTGGTGTGCTTGGGAATCTATATAGTTAATAAAAAGAATTATAATTGATGAATAATTGATTGGAGAATAAAAAGTGGATAGAGGGACTATCTGATGTGCATAGAACGCTGTCTTATAACGTGTCAGGACTATATACATAGCATGCGCTCCGTGTTGTCAGTCACGTGGCTGACTTAGGAACTCGAAAAAACCTCGCCCCTTCGGGCTTCGGACCGCTCACTGTTAACATCCAACCACAGTTCGCTAAATCCGACATCCCTGTCGGATTTGTCGCGCGGTTTTTTCGACTTCTGTCACCACGGACTGCAAAAGTCGCTAGCTATGCATATAGCCCTGACACATGCATAGACAGCTGTTACTTGATATTCCGATAGTAGATATTGTTCTATGTTATAATGCCTCGCCAATGTGGTTGCTGAGCTGAATGCATGTGGATTGAGCGATTTGTGCAATCCGCTGTATTTCGTGTAACAGCTATCAGTATGAAGGCAGCTATGGGGATGCGCTGGATGAGTTTTTCACGCGTCGTGAACCGAGGTACGCGCTTCGGCGGCAATAGTCGCTTATTCCGAAGGAATAGCGACAGTGACAACTCGAAGAGTTGGAACGATTCTCAGCCAATTACATTATGTTCAAACTCGCACTACGTTTGCGAGTTTGAACTATCACAATTTGCAAGCAAATTGCGATTAATGCGCACCTGAGCGACGCATTAACTATATGCTACGTAACATAAATGCGCGGGACCGAAGGTTGCACAGCGTGAAAGCTGTTTGAAATCCGGTGCGCCCCATAGTGCGCCATACTGCATAGCGTCATATAAACCAGATAGTACCTCTATCGAATCATAACTAGAGGAATGCCTTAAATTCATCCTTAAATTCATATACACAAAAAAAACATAATTTAATCAAAGTTCTTTCATTTTTGGTTTTTATTCTTTTGTAAAAACGGGAGGAACAGTATGAAAACGAGGAAAATCAAGAATATTCTATTAGCACACATATTGGTGTTATCTGCAATTCTTTTTGCTGGTTGTAGTGCTGACATGCAAAAACCGGGGAGTTTTATGAATATGCCAACACCACCAGATGGGGAAATGGGTTTTGAGGGCAAGAATGATGCGTCCTATATTGCATTAGATGTTGATAGAGATAAGTTATATAGCAATAGGGATTTAGAGATGAGTCCGGATCTGACAGCTGCTACGACTGTCACAGCCGAAGACAATAGTAGTTATGTGATTAAGTCTGAAGGAGCATATATTTTTTCCGGCGAAGCAAAAAACTTTACAGTACAGGTTGAAGCAGATAAAAAAGATAAAGTGCAGTTGGTATTAGATAGTGCAAAAATAACTAACGACAGCTTCCCTGTTATATATGTTAAGTCAGCGGACAAATGCTTTATAAATCTAAGCGGGGATAATGAATTGTCTGTGACAGGTGATTTTATATCTGATGGGGAAATCAATACAGATGCAGTAATTTTTTCTAAGGACGATTTGTCTTTCAATGGATTAGGAACACTTTCTATAGAGTCTAATCAGGGTAATGGTATAGCTGCAAAGGACGATTTAGTTATAACGGGTGGAAAATACGTTATAACATGCAAAAAAGATGCTATTGAGGCTAATGAGTCGATAGCTATATATGATGGTGAATTTAAAATTAATTCAGAAAGTGACGGAATACAGACCGATACATATCTAGTGATAGATGGTGGAAGCTTTGATATTAATTCAAAAGAGGGACTTGAAGCAACCTATATCCAGATTAATGGTGGTGTAATTAATATTTATGCTAGTGACGATGGAATAAATGCATCAAAAAAATGCGATAACTTAGATATAGTTATCGAAATAAATGGTGGAAAAATAACTGTAGAGGCTGGACCTGGGGATACAGATGGAATTGATTCCAATGGTGTAATAATAGTTAATAGTGGCTCTATTAACGTAAAAGGACAGTCTGCATTTGACTATGAACGTGGGGCTGCTTATAATGGCGGAAGCATCATTATAAATGGAGAAGAAGTTGATGAGATACCTGAGTCTATGATGGGAGGTCATGGGGAAAATGGTAGACCAGGCGAACCTGACGACAAAAGAGGACCAGGCTTTATCAGAGATAATGTTACTCCAAACGTAGATAGTGAACATTGCTTAAAATAGGAGATTTTGAAATGGACAGAGATTTAAGAATAGGGGATATTGTTAAGCATTTTAAGAGAGTGGGTTAATCAAGAGACTTCGGAGTATCTCTATAAGATATTGGCATTTGCGTCACACACAGAGACGGGAGAAAAACTAGTAATATATCAGGCACTTTATGCACCCTATAAGACCTGTGCCAGACCATATGATATGTTTATATCTGAGGTTGATAGAGAAAAATATCCTGAGGCTACGCAAAAATTTAGATTTGAAAAAGTTGTTTAATAAGGGAGTAAAGTATGACAGAGTGGGAGAAAGCGCAGGCTGGATATTTGTATGATGCTAATTATGATAAAGATTTAATAGAAAAACGCGAAAACTGTGCTGATTTATGTTATGAATTCAATATGTGCAGGCCTTCGGATACTGCAAAACAGAATGAATTAATACATAAAATAATTGGCTCAATAAAGGGCAATGTTGTAAT